>MFYY01000128.1:0-1679 GCA_001787855.1 Candidatus Riflebacteria bacterium GWC2_50_8
TGGCAATACGCTGCTGATTAAGGGTTTCGAGCATGGAGCGTGGTGTGTAAATCTCGCCGCGAACATCCATATCGAGATGGCTTTTAATCGTCAGCGGCAGCGACCTTATCGTTCTGACGTTGTCGGTAATGACGTCGCCCTCAACCCCGTTGCCGCGTGTCGTGCCACTTTGCAGTCTGCCGTCGCGATAAGTAAAACAACCCGAAACCCCATCGATCTTCAGCTCGGCAACAACCGGAAAAACGCTGGTGCCACCTGCCTTTTCAAGGCGATTCAACCAGTCGACAATATCGCCGGTTGAATATGAGTTTTCGATGCTCATCATCGGCACCCTGTGCTTCACGGTATTAAATGAAGTCACCGCTTCGCCAACTCTTTGTGTCGGCGAATCGGGAGTTATCAACTCGGGATGCTGCCTTTCGAGACTCTGTAACTCAGCCATCAGTTCATCGAACTGGCGGTCGCTAATTTCGGGAGCAGCCAGCACAAAATACTGATGTTCGTGATGGCGGATAATTTTTCGTAGTTCTTCTAATTTTGCAACCAGGTCCATCTCTTCAGTCCACCATTGCAGTATTAATGAATTGAACCGCGTCGTCGGTTCCAAGCCAGAGCAGGTCACCGCTCGAAGCGAGTTTGCGTATTCTGCGGGCAAAATTGCCTGATTCTGCTGAGATCAGCTGGATAGAATCGTTCTTGATGCGTGCCAGTCCCTCGTCAGTAGCGATCCATAGTGAGCCTTTGTGGTGAATAATGCTGTTAATACGATCAGCGGGCAGACCATGTATGCGCGAATAGCTGACAAGGTTTGGCACAAAATCAGAAAAAAAACGGTTTACCGGCGTAGTCAGATGCAATACTCCGCGTGGAGTGCTCACCCAGAGGAACTTTCCGTCAAAAGCGATATCGGTAACCGGTCTGATTAAACCGGCACGGGCATGGTCGATATTTTTCCACCACTCCGGATTGGCGGCCGGAAAGCTGGTGTTCCAGAGACTGATGCCGCTGTCGTGAGCCGCCACAAACCAGTTTTCCATTCTGAAAATGCGGTTGCACCAGTTGTGCCGCAATCCTGAATTGGTGCTAGTCTCATCAATGGTTACGAAAACGCCGTTTTTGTCGAGGAAGGCCGCGCCTTTCTGGGTGCCAGCCCAGAGGGTTGCCCCGTCTACGGTAAGATCCCATATCATCTGGGAAGGCAAACTTGACGAGGCATCGGCGCGAACGAATCGCTTGTTTTCTGTCATGACGCACAATCCGAAAAGAGTACCGACCCAGAGTTGCTTGCCGTCATGAGCCAGGCACCCGGCCTGAACGAAAGGGAATGTGCCCATGGCCAGACTGTAATGGGTAACCTGATCGTTCTGAATCGAAGTTATCCCGGCCTCAGTAGCCGCCCATACCGTTCCTGATGGGTCGACAAGCAGGTCGTTGACAGCTGCGGTCATTATCGGCCGGCTGAAAGGAATCTGCAGCGCAGCTGATGGACTTGGAGTGTCGCTGAATTTTCGCGGAGCTATATCGGTGGCAATCGCTGCGGTGGCTTCGCTTTGTTCCTGGCTTATGGTCTGGCTTTGGTCGGGTGCGCCCTGGTTCTTTGATTCGTTGATGAAATAGAATATCAGCGCAACAATCAGGATGGTCAGCCAGAATACACCGCCAGTGTTTTTGCTGGTTGT
>MFYY01000128.1:1703-6727 GCA_001787855.1 Candidatus Riflebacteria bacterium GWC2_50_8
TGCAGGCTTAACCTGATTGCCGTTGCTGCCAAAGCCGCCGGAACCGGTAACACTCTCCCATCCGTGCAGTTGTGCGAGGCTGTTGCGAATCGATAATCTGCTTGCTTCGCCTGTGCGCAAAGTTAACGCCATCAGCATCAACGCCTCGTAGCCAAGCGCTGAGTCACTGTCGGCCTGAACCGCATAGGTTTCAAAATATTCTGACAGAAAATAATCGGCTCTTTGCCCGCCAAGCCTGGGATTGAACGGCATGGTGGTGATTGTTGACTCAGAATATACTCCGGCAATGTTGGTGAATTCAGGTGCAGCCAGTTGATTGCCGCCCAGTATCGGATGCAGAAATCTTGCCTCGCGAGCCTGCCGCGTGATTATGGCGGCATCTTCGGGCGGCGTAAGAATTACCAGAGCATCTGGATTCGAGGCAAGGATGACCTCAAGTTGCCGCCTGAAATTGAGCGTGTTCGGACGGTAAGAGACGGCAGTACAAACCTGTTGTCCAAATTTGATGCTGGTCTCTATGAATTTCTGGGCGCTGTCTGCACCATATAAGTTTGCATCGTAAATCAGGGCGGGCTTTCGGCTGTTAAAGCGCCGCGCCGAAAATTCCGCGAGTGCCTCAAACTGGCTTCTATCATCGGTTATACTGCGAAAGGTGTAGCGCGAACCGTTCTCGGTTATCTCAAAATGGGTACAGAGTGCAGTCAGAAAGGGAACCTGCGCGTTCTCAGATATGTGTTGAATTGCCCGGGTTTCTGCCGGACTGAACCCCCCAATCAACGAAACAACATTGGATTCGTAAATCAGGTCTCTGGTCAGCTCTGCACAAAGGTCCGCAGAGCCTTTACTGTCTCTGATTTCGAGACAAAGCTTGCGACCATTTGTTCCACCCTGTGCATTAATGTGCTGTAATGCCAGGTCGAGGCCGTTGCGGTGACTGATTGCCCGCATGGCATTTGGCCCGGAAAGTGGCAATATGACGCCGATCTTGATGTCGGTATTTCTGAACTCAGTTGAAAAAATAACAACAATCAGCAGAACTGGCACTGACAGCAGTTGATAAACGTCAAAGCGCCGCGCAAAATTGACTAATTGCTTATATAGCTGCTTGATCATGCGCAACTGTTTCTGATGTAGGTCAGCACCAGAAGGAATATGCCCATATAAACCGAAAGCGTGAAAAAATACATCAGAGCGAAAAAAAAGAAGGGCATTTCCCTGATAACCTTGTTGAACAATTCGATTTCTACTTCCTGAAATATCAGGTTTTTTCGAGAAAACTGGTCAAAAAAGAATACCGTTACTGCGCCGAGGCCGAAAAAACCGAGTGCAAAACCGAAGCCGGCTGCAAACACCGGTGTGTAATTGTTCATTGGCGCCGTGGAATACAAGCCATAAGCCACACACAGACTTACTGTCAGCAGGCCGCAAAAGACTACTGATGCCCAGAAAATCCATCCCCATAAGAATTCTTTCATGCTATCTTAATGGCTCCGGCTTTTTCCAGTTGCCGTCATAATCCTGAGTTGGATACTTCTGGCAGTTCTTACGCATCTTTTTTGCCATTTCGCTGGCCAGGTCGATTTTAAGCACATTAGCCAGGCTCAGCAGGTATGCCATAACGTCGCACATTTCTTCGGCAATCTGCTGATGCCTGGTCGTGTCGATTTCTTCGCTGGCCGGTGGCGACCACTGAAAGTGCTCAAGAAGCTCAGAGGCTTCTAAAACAACAGAAATCGCGATGTTTTTAGGAGTGTGATACTTATGCCAGTTGCGATCACTGACAAACTTTTCTACCATTGCCTTGAGTTCGTCGATGCTTGTGTTCGCATCAGACGACGTCTGACCGCCAGTTGCGCCGTGATCGAGCATTGATTGCAGGTGTGACTCAGGTGATGACATTTATCTTCTCAGTTGGCGCTTTCGGGATTGATTGCGTAATCATACAGGACAGCTGCGTTCAGGCGTAATATCTGCAGGCACAGGTCCTGGTTTGTGCTTTCAATCAGGTCGGTGGTTTTATGATAGTTCGGATTGGTCGAAAATTCTGATTCTATGGTCAGCACTGCCGGGATTTTCTGCTGCAGGAACGGCGCGTGATCTGAGCCCCAGGCATTAAAGCTTGTCTGAATGCTAAAGTCTGAATAGTCGAGCGCCAGTTTCTGCATTCTTTCAACCATCGGACGGTTAAATGAGCTGGTTTCGATCATTACTGACAGTGGTGAAACGGCATCAAAAGCGATCATGTCAAGGTTGAGAACCGCTTTGATGGTGGGGCGCTCGTCGGCGCTCAGTTCTTTTACATAAGCTTTCGAGCCATACAGGCCCTGTTCTTCGCCCATGAACAATACAAATTTAACGGTGGCGGCAGGCTTGAGGCCTGATTCTTTGAGCAGCCTGGCCAGGGCAATTACGCCGGCTGAGCCGCTGCCATTGTCATCGGCACCCGGAGCATCGTTGCGGGGAGACTGCGAAGTGCTGTCTAGGTGCCCAACAACGAGAACCTGACCAAACTTCTTTTCGTCTGTTCCCTTGATTTCTGCAATCACATTATGGGTCTCGTTACTGCCGATTTTAAACGGCTGCAGTCGGGTTGTGTAACCCATGTCGGCGAAGATTTTTTCGCAGTGTTCAATGGACTTTTGCGCCGGAGCTACATAAGAATAGCGGGTTTTAAAATTTACCAGGTCGGTGAGGTCCTGCAGAAAGGCTTTCATGTCAAGCAGTTCAATAAACTTGGCGGTGGCATCTTCAGTCTTTATGCGGTTAGTGCCTGTGCTGACCGGCGCAGTAAGGATGACTCTGTTCTCTGGCAGAAGCTCAACCCTGGTAAAATCAGACTGTTTGGAGAGCAGGTTCATTCCTGCAGTTTCACCGGCAATAAGTACGATAAAGCCCATATCTCGATAAACCGTGCGGGTGCCGGGAAAGGTCATGGCGAAGATAGCTGGATCTTTGGTTGTGACCAGATAGAGCTTCTCTCCGGGGCGTAACGGCATGGTTGTGACTGGGTCACTCTTGACAATTTCGTCGTTGAAGGCGGTGCCGGCCAGGATGATCAGCACCTCGCCAAGCTGGGCATATTTCTCGCTGCCTGAGCCAGATTTTTTGATCAGCTCGTAACCTGTTTCGCTCGAAACAACATTTACCCACTCCGCAGCCATAGCAGCTGTTGAGCAGACCAGCATCAATACTATAGATAATCCAATCAAGCCGGTGCGTGCGAAAAATTTCATGACAATTCTCCTTGCCTGTTTACGCAGATACTTCTTTAATGATAACTTATAAGATATTAAATCTCAAAAGTTTTGTAGAGAATTTTGCAGGCGACGGAAGGATCGAATAATGATTGTTATCTGCCGACCGCACAGCATGAGGAAGAGCCCGGCCATGGTCAGCGCTTTTACCATGCCTGAGCTGCTGATAACCATACTGCTGCTATCGATTCTGTTTACCCTGGCAATTATATTTTCGAGTGGACTGGGCCAGTCCAGGCGTCTGCGCGATTACAGCGTGGCGGTTGCTCTGGTGCAGCAGGCAATAGAAGTCGCCCGCAGTGCCCCATTCAAGCTGCTTGACGATGCCGACGCCGGCAAAGACAGCCTCGAAACCGATTTTAATACCAGCACTGGCGAAAACGACCCATTCATTCCCGCAATCGATTCAGGCGGGATCACATATGACCGGAAGGTCGACATTACCGATGTAATGGCCCTTGAAGACAAAGCCAGGCCGATCGGCCTCAAGCTGTTGACCGTGACCGTGACCTGGAAAACCCTTGATGGCGGTCATCCTGACCCTTTCATCGTGACCACTACCGTAGCTGATATGAACTGAGATGAATATGAAAACAACTGCTGGCGAAAACATGCGGTCTGTCGGAGCAAAAAGCGGCTTCACCATGGTAGAAGCCCTGATCGTGGTTCTTATCACCACAGTGATTCTTCTTTTTGCCTATCGTATCTTTTTTTCGCAGACACGCGTGATGACGCAGTCAATTGAATTTCTGCAGGTCAACGAGGGCTTTCGCAAAATCATCTCGTTCATGGGCGACGACATCCGCGAGGCCACGAATATATTGAAGCCCGCTCCTGTTCTGGCTGAAAAGGTCATTGAACTTGTCACCAAACCTGGCGTGATTCTGCATCTGCAAAGTTCTGACCTCGACCCTTACATTCCCTTCGACAGCCCGTTAGGTGGCCAGGTGTCTTTGCGTCGCGACATTACCTATGAACTGGAAAAAATCAAGAATCCGGAATCTCAGGTCATACCTCGCTATCGCCTGATCAGGACTGCTACTGTCGAAGAAAAGCCTGGCCAGAAAACGACACAGCGCCAGACCATAGTTGATAATATCAGAGATCTCGTTGTCTACCGCACAATTCGTCGCCCATTTAAGCCTGGAAACATCAGCGGCAAGGAAGACCATCTGGTAATTCCCCTGCCGCTCAGTCAGTCCGGTACCGGCAACAGTCTGGTACATCTGAATATGGTTCTGGAACGCGCCAGAAGAGGTGCAGAGTCGGGTGATGTCTACAGCATAAATATGAATACCAGCTTTTACAAGCGTGGGAAAGAGATCTTTAAACACCCATGAAAAGCCTTCTTAACAACAGATCTGGTTCAGGATACGTCATTGTCTTAGCCTTTGCCGGAATTCTGCTCATCTTTTTCATGATTTTCGGAACATTTAAAAGCGGGCAGCAGCAGTTGCAGTCCAAGGACGTGCGCCGGTTTGTGACCGCCAGTCTTGGTGAAGCAGCTTTGAACTGCATTATCTCAGAGCTTAATGCCAATCGAGGATTCAGCACGCACCGCTATTACCGCGAGAAAGGCGATGAATACTGGAACACACCGGTCAAGGAACGCGAAACTCTTCTTGGCGATATGGGCAAGTTCTACGTCAGCGGAGTTAAAAAGGGTGTTTACGTTGGCGGTTCGCAATTTGGTGAGTTTAAAGCCAAGGTGGCGCCGATTTTCAGCGCGCGCGAGAACTCCAAGACCCAGACTCTGCTTGAGGCAGAGAT
>MFYY01000129.1 GCA_001787855.1 Candidatus Riflebacteria bacterium GWC2_50_8
CGCTGATTTAAAGCCGTGCGCTTTGCACCCGTATGGTGTAGCTGTTTCCCAGGTGATGTAAAAACTGACGCATTCCCGGCAGTTAATACGTGGTGTGCTCTTCTCTGTGCTCTTTTTCGCCACAGGCTTCAGGCGTGCACCGGATGGTTTTTCCTGGCTCGCAAGAGTGCGTGCCAGCAGCTTACGGGTTATTGGGTCAGGCCATTTCATTCGAACAATCTATCACTTTTGTCTGCGTTTTAAAATAGAGTTTTAAATTGTGCACGAAGAATTTCGTCGTTCATTGACAGGCGATGCGTTCAAGAATACATTGATCTCATGAGTGTCGACAAAGTAGAAAAATTCTTCTGGCTGCTGGTCGTTGCATGGTGCCTTCTCCGGGTGTTCCTTATGGGTAGCCAATACCTGGGCGGGAGTGACCCGGCAATGCGAGATGCGGTTCTGCGCTATTTCAGTGAGCAGGATATTTCTTCGGGTCGCGAATACGCATTGTATGGCTTCTGGTTCCGTGCTGTTTTCGGGTTTCTACTGGTGGGCGTGCTCACTGCCATGCTCAAATACGGCTTTTTTTCTGCGGTGTGGCAACGCATTGGTGCGGCTGTCGGTGAAGGTTTGCTTCGCCAGGATTTATTTTTCATCATTGCCAGTCTGCTGATTATCGAACTGCTTTCATTTCCGGCGGCTGTTTATTTCGGCTACTGGCGCGAGGCCGAAACGGGATTTGCCAACATTGGCTTTCCCGGCTGGCTGTTTCGTTACGCAAAGTCTCTTCTTATCGGTATCGGTCTGCAGACGACCGCAATAATATTACTGCTGGCGGTGATGCGCTGGTTTCCGCAAAAATGGCCGCTGGTCGTGCCATGTGTCATGGGTCTGTTCGCCTTGTCAGTTACTTTGCTGGCACCAGTTATCATAACACCGCTGTTTTATAACCAGACTCCGCTTGTCGATGGCAAGTTCCGGGCAGACATTCTGGGTATGGCGGACAAGGCGGGTATGGAAGTAAACGAGGTTTTTGTTATTGATGAAAGTCGCTATTCAAAGCACACCAATGCCTATTTTACCGGTGTTGGCAGCCATCGTCGCATTGTGCTTTACGACAACCTCATTAAAAGCCACACTCCTGAAGAAGCGGCTCTTATTTTTGCGCACGAAGCCGGTCACTGGAAATACAGCCATGTAGCCTGGGGGCTGAGCCTCGGGGTCCTTGGTATGCTGGCCATTTCGCTGCTATACAGTTTGACTTACCCGATAATTGCGCAGGTCGAATGGTTTGGATTGCGCGGGGTGGCCAGTGCTGCCAATCTGCCATTTCTGCTGGTGCTGGTGATGCTGTTGCAGCTGTTCGTCGCACCGGTTGAAAGCCAGATCAGCCAATACATGGAAAAGCAGGCAGACCGGGTAGCCCTTGAGCTGACCGGTCTGCGTGAGGTTTTTATCAGTGCTCAGGTCAGGTTGTCACGCGATAATCGCTCTGACCTTCTGCCTGCGCCAATCAGGGTGTTCTGGCTGTATTCGCACCCTCCGGCAATCGAACGAATTCGTATGGCCGAAGAGTTTGTGCCGATTAAATAACGCTTTCCTGATTATTCAGTGATAGAATCAGGCTGTCGAGGCCGAATTCCTTTTTATAGCGGTTCGAGAAGTCAACAATTTTGACCACCTGGTTGTTGAGATCCCATTTGGATGAATTGCCGCATATCAGCTTGCACAGAGTGTTGTTGCGGGTGACCGGGCCTTTGATGGCAACCTTTTTGAGGGCCTGGGAAAGTTCGCCAGCACCGCTTTCGATCCAGCGCGCAGCAAGTTCTGCCTTTGCCGGCTGGTCGTCAAATGTTGGTAGAAACAGACCAATACTCTGATCGAATAGAATGTCGAGGCCCTGTTCGGCGCAGACCTTGGCGAGAGGGTGATCAGGGCTGTTCTGAACAAGAAGCTGCTGCTCAGGATCACGTTTTCCCTGAAGCTCTTTGCTGAACGGGATTTCAAAGCTGATGCGCTCGCGATCCTTGTCAGTGATCAGGCTTTCCTGGGTAGGATCACCAGTGGTGTGGTTGACCCCGAAGACGATTTTCTCGGGAGCGACTTTCCAGCCACGCCTGGTCTCGTCAAAATGGTCCATCAAACCGGTTATCGAGACGTTCTTGCTCGATATCAGATAAACTATCTTGTCGCAATTCTGAACAATTTCCTTGGTTACCTTGGTATACATCGAGCTCGAGTCGACGATTACATACTCGTAATGCTCAAGAATAGTCTGCATCAGTGAAAAAGTATGGAATTCCTTCAACCTGATATCGGTCAACCCGTTTTCCTGCGGCAGAATGGTGAGCAGGCCGCATGGGGCTTTAACTATATATTGCGACAAATCCTTGATTTTTTCACGGTCGACCAGTTCGTCGATGATGCGCGAGCGCTTTTCTACGCCGAGGCTTCTCGCTACACGTTCATCGCGCAGATTCGGGTCGAAAAGCAGCACTTCCTGGCCGAGTTCTTTCTGCATGGCCATCGCAAGATTGCGTGCAAACAAACTCTTGCCGGAAGAAGTGTCTGGTCCGAGGACGGCATAAACATTGTGCATTCTGGTCTGTGCCGCGCCAATGTTGGTTTTTGACAGGCGATTGCACAGGGTTTTAATTATACTGAGTGAAACAGCTGGACTTTTGTGCAGGAGCTTATGGAAGCTTTCCTTGGTAAGCTTTATCAGCTCTGTTTCTGCAAGGGCAACAGATGATGCGTTTCTTGGCTCTTCGGTAAGCAGAGCCATTTCGCCAAAATATTCGCCGAGCTTGAGATGGGTAAGAATCTTTTTGCCGCCGCGGCCATCGTCGCAGTAGATCTGGACAATGCCGGACTTGATGATATACATGGCGTCGGCCTGTTGCCCCTCTTTGCAGATAACCGCATCACGCACGAATTCAACTACTTCTGCCTGTTTGCTGACATTATTAAGTTCCTCTTCAGACAGGTCGGCAAAGAGCGAAACACCCTTCAAAAAATCAGTCTGAACCATAATTGCTCCTCGATTCTGCAATAATTCTATGAGATCATGCTACAAACGCCGAAGCTGCATGTCAATAGATTCGTTGCCGGCAAAACAATAGAGCCTTATCGAAAAAATTGATAATTCTCAGCATTTTGCTTAGAATGAGGCAGATAATCAAGGGAAGGTATTATGCGCAGTCACCGCATGTATTTGAAGAAGAACAAGGAATTTTCGCTCATGAAAGGCCATCCATGGGCTTACGGCGAGGCTTTTCGCGAGGTGCCGGCACAACTGGCCACCGGCGATCTGATCGAAGTCTACTCGCATCGCGATCAGCTGCTTGGTTTCGGCT
The DNA here is from genome assembly GCA_001787855.1 of Candidatus Riflebacteria bacterium GWC2_50_8. GTDB lineage: Bacteria > Muiribacteriota > Ozemobacteria > Ozemobacterales > Ozemobacteraceae > Rifleibacterium. Next base: position 3,339 of record MFYY01000129.1, read on the forward strand.
ACGCCGACATTGACTCCAAGATTCTGGTGCGCATGCTGCCGCTGGAACGTTCAGAAACCCTCGAAGCAGGCATAACCCGACTGGTGCGCCAGGCAGTCGCTTATCGCCTTGAACGCTTCAAGAGCCGGGACACTACCGCTTATCGACTGGTTAATGGCGAAGGCGATGCAGTTCCTGGTCTGATCATCGATAAATATGATCGGGCGGTCTCGATGCAGATTTATTCGCTCGGGCTGGAGCCTCACATAAAGGCTATTTCCGGATGCATCAAGGAGATGCTGCCCGAAACAAAGTGGATCTGGCGGCGCAATCAGATCAGGCTGGCCCGCGCTAATGCAGCCGAACTGGTCTATGGCAGCAACATGCCCGAAAAGATCGAATTTGTCGAATATGGTCTGAAATTTAACACCGACCTGGTCAATGGCCAGAAAACCGGTTTTTTTCTCGATCAGCGTGAGAACCGCAATCTGATCCGATCCATTTCTACTGGTAAAAGTCTTTTGAACGTATGCGGTTATACGGGAGCGTTCACCGTGGCTGCCGCCGCTGGCGGCTGTAATCGCAGCGTCACCGTCGATACTGCCAAACCAGCACTGGTCGAAGCAGAGAATAACCTCAGAATCAATTCTTTTGCCAGTTCATCACATCAGATGGTGTGTGCCGACATGTATGACTATCTGACCGCCTGCCGTCAAGGCAGCTTTGATCTGATAGTGCTCGATCCTCCCTCAATGGCTAAAAACCGCAAAGATGCTGAAAAGGCTATACGTGCCTATCGCCGCCTGAATCAACTCGGCGCCAAGGCGGTCTCGCCAGGCGGTTACTTGTTTACAGCCTCATGCACAAGTCAGGTTGGCCGTGAAGAATTTATGGAAGCGGTCAGAGATGCGGTAGCGTCGGCCGGCCGCCGCGCCGTGATCGTTCATGAGTCGTTTCATGCGCCAGATCACCCGATTGCTCTGGCGCACCCTGAGGGGCGCTATCTCAAGGGTTTGCTGCTCAAAATCTATTAGGAAATTGTAATCATGCCAAAATCTGCAATAAACGTTGCCGCTGCAGTGCTTGTTTATGGCAACAAAGTTCTGCTGGCGCGTCGTCGCGGTGGCTATCTTGACAGCCTGTGGGAATTTCCCGGTGGCAAGTTCGAAGCAGACGAATCGGCCGGACATGCCGCTCACCGCGAACTGATCGAAGAACTTGATATCAGAATTGTGCCTGAGCAGACACTGCTGGTGCTCGAACATGAATATCCTGACAAGACTGTTCGCCTGCACTTTGTCAAATGCCGGCTCAGCGATACTCCCGACCAGTGTCTGGCAAAAATGACGGCTAATCCAGAAGTCAGCTGGTTTGCGCCGGCTGATTTTCCGCTCGGCGAAATTTGCCCTGCCGATCGCATCGCTGTCGGCCACCTGCCCTGGAAACAAATAATAACCTGCGAGGACGGAAATGAATGACAAACTGATTCTGGTTATCAACCCCGGGTCGACCTCGACCAAAATCGCCCTGTTTAATGGGCTTGAGAAACTGAAAGACGTAGACATAACCCATCAGGCACCTGAGCTGGCCGGCTTCGCCAGTAATCTTGAACAGCTTGATTATCGCTATGCAGCGGTCGAGAATGCGCTGAAGGACTGGGATTGCAGTCCGGCAGATCTTAAGGCCGTAATTGGCCGTGGCGGCCCGCTTAAGCCTCTGAGCGGTGGCGTTTATCACGTTGGCGAATCTCTTCTGAAGGATTTGCAGAGTGGCAAGCTC
>MFYY01000130.1:0-2684 GCA_001787855.1 Candidatus Riflebacteria bacterium GWC2_50_8
AGATGAGATTCGGTAATGAGACCCGCGCCTGTCTCGACAATATCAGCAACTGGCGTATGAATAACCGCGAGCTTGCAGAAAAGATCAAAGAAACGCGCGAAATCCCCGACGATCTTAAAAAGTGCTGTATTCGCGATGGAATAATGCTTGATGGTCGTTACGGATACGTGGAATGCGCCGTACATCAATTTCGCAACATGTCGTCGATTGAAGATCAGTTCTATCAGGCTAATATTGTTTCTGATCGCTGGTTGCGCATTTACGTGCGGTGTGGCGAAGGCAAAAGCAGACTGATTGTCGATCTGGCAAAAGCCGTGGAGGTGAAATGAGATGAAAAAATTAACACTGATACTGCTGACTGTTGTTTTTTCGGCCCTTTCACTGGCTGTTATGGCCAACGGCAATCTCTCGTGCAGCACTGCCTGGTCAAAGTCGGTTCCGGTGCACCTGGTTGAGCGCAAAGTTACAGCCAGCTCGCAGAACGGTATTGTATTGCTGGAAATCGAGGATATCTTCTTCAACCCGACTTATTCGCGCTGTGAGGGCGTCTATAAGTTTAAAATGCCGCCCGGCGCTTTTGCGGCCGGATTCTGGATAAATACCGACGAGAAGGAATGGGTAAAGGGCGAAATCCGCAAGATCGCCGAGGCGCGTAAAATTTATCAGACCATTACCAGCCGCCTGACTGACCCGGGAATTCTCGAACAGAAAGATGACGAAATTACCGTGCGGGTTTTTCCAATCGAGAGCAAAAAGAAGGTCGGAATCCGCTTTCGCTACTTTTTCGCGGCGCATGGCGAGAAGGATCGCCTGGTCTTCAATTTCCCGGTTGGTTTCTCAACTGCAGTGGCGACCGATGATTTCGAGAGTCGTCGCGCTGAACCTGAGACGGCCAGATTGAATTTTGTCGCGACCTTCTATGATGCAGATTCAATTTCTGACGCCGTGGCGAGCAATGATAAGGCCAGAATCAATGCCGATGGCAAACAGTGCAATCTTAGCCTGTCAGCCGAAGGCACGCTTCTGGAGGACTTCTCTGTTTCTTATCGCACGGGCAGTAATGAAAAAGTATCGGTGATGAGCTGCAAAGCAGCAGATGGCAGCAGATACAGTCTGATCAGGGCCCGCAACCTTGAGTATGCAAAGTCAGATGAAGAGTGTCGTATTGGGGTGATCGTTGATGCGAGCGGTTCTATGAGCTACCGTAACAAGGAACGCGCTCTCAGGGCAGTCTCAACCATTTCGGCCATGCCACGGGTTAAGACCGAGCTTTTTGTTGCAGCCGACGGTGATCTAAGGCGCGTCGAGCCAGGCGAACTCGAGAAAATGAAGTTCTATGGTGCGACAACATGGAACGGGCTTGCATCTTTTCCTGCTGATGGCGATTATGCCGGAATAGTGTTGATAACAGATGGCGACAACTTGCGGTCAAGCCATTTGCAGATGCTCTGGAGCAAGGTTAAGCGGCGCCCCGTTCAAATAGTGTATCTGCACCCGGATTACAGTCGCGCGCTGGCGGTCATGGCAGAAAATTACGGCGGCTGCATCTTTTACGGAAAAGCAACCGCAGATGATCAGCTTGCAGCTGCGCTAGCCAGGTCAGTAGAAATGTTAAGAAACAATCCATTTTTGTTTCTGCCGGGAGAGCGCAGGGTTATGCCACTGTTCGGTTCATTGAGTGAAGCCGCGTATTACGTTCTCGCTTTCAAGGCCGGCAGCTATAACCTTAAAACCGCAACAGGCAAGGGGTTGCTGAGTTTTGACATAGGTGACAACATGGATCCGCAAGAAGTTCTGCCCTGGTTTGGCGGAATAGCCGGCAGGCAGGTGATAAAGCAGCTGGAGGCTAACGAGCGGACTCCCGAAGTTATTGAGAAGATAACTGAACTCGGACTGCGTTACGGGCAGACAACTGATTATACAGCGTTTCTGGCAGTGCCTGATGAAATCGCCCAGCAGCATTCTGACGCCATGAATCCAGCATATCTGGCAATGTTTGCTGCCCCGAATTTCAGAAAAGCCCGCCAGCAGTCGCGAGAAAAAGCATGCTTCGCAAACATGCGTGTTCTCATGGGTGCTCTGGAAATGTACTGCATGGACATTGATTTTAAGGACCCGGAAACCGGCAAAGACATGAGTTCCAGTCTTGGCAAGCTTGAACATGACCTGTATACCGGGTTGTTCAAAATTGAAAAACTGGTTGAGATGAAGTATCTCAAATCGATGCTGGTTCCAGCTGAAAACGACTGTGACTATCGTATCATCGGAAATTTCATGAAAGAAGGCTATGTCGTCTGCATGGTTCACGGCAGCATTGAGCAGTCGGGCGTCTCGATAGAGGATATGATTAAGAGCTACTGCTCCGCCCACAATCTGGATTTCGATGATTTTGACTTTCCGTACGAGAAATATGGCAGTTATCCATGGGCGCAGTCTCTCGAATGGAAATTGCAGCAGCAGATTCTTATCAGGCTGTTTCTAGCGTTCATGCTTTGACACCGTTGCCCGCCCTCGGCGACTGGCGCCGTCGGCAGGTAAACAGATAAAAACGGTGAATACTTATCTGGCGGCTTTAAAGGTGAATTTCTGGCCGCTGAGGGTTGCTTCGTACATCAGGCCGGCATCAGGAATGACGAAAACCATGGTGCCGTCTTTAAATCCGGCGGTTTCGGCAGCGCCGATAT
>MFYY01000130.1:2703-5034 GCA_001787855.1 Candidatus Riflebacteria bacterium GWC2_50_8
ATTGGCGCCAAGCTCAAATTTGCCGTTCTTGAATTTTTCGAGGGTAAATTCGTCCTGAAAGAAGATGACTTCTCCATAAACCTGACCACCAAACTGAAAGCCTATCGAAACCTGAGTCATGGTTGTGGTGCCGATAAACTTGCCTTTTTGGTAAACCCGACCATTGCCGCCGGCGCCGCCGATACCGATGCCGGCCTTGCTGATTCTCGGAAAGACCGCCCAGGCAACCGCTTTATTAAACACGCTCTGAATGCCAGGATCGCGTTCTTTCATGCTCTTTATGAGCAACTGGCAGTTCTCTTCACCGCTGCGGCGGTGACGTTTTTTGAACAAAGCTGATGCCGGAGTCTCGGCAAAGCAGCAGAATAAAAGCGTTAGAACCACTAACAGGCTGAGTCTTTTCACAATTTCCTCCTCACCAGATCGTAAAGTCTATGCATCAATTGTCTGACAAAAGCTTTCTGTTTGCAATGGAATATTGACTGTTCACAGGTTCAGAATCAAAAAAGAATCATTCAATGCTGATATCGTATTTGCTCAAAAGCCCGAGAACGGCAGGAAATGAGAATTTTGCTTTCTTTATACGGTTCTGATCAGGGTCGAGGGTATAATTAAAAGAAGTCCGGAAATCAGCCTTTTCCAGATTTGTTCTGACGAAAATTGCCCGCTCGAGATCGCAGTTGATAAATCTGGCGCTGGCAAGATTGGCCTGTCTGAAATCCGCTTCTTGAAGGGTGCAGCCGCTGAAACTGGTTCCCTTGAGGTTCATCTCGGAAAATACAGAAAAATTCAGGTTGCAGTCTTCAAAGGACGCAGAAAAAAACACATTGTTGCAGCCTGTAAAATCCCAGCCGAGCTGTTTGCAGTCTTTAAATACAACCTCATTGAGAGTCAGGTTGCAGATTTTTACGAGGCTGAGATTGCAGTTCTCAAACATGCAGTCGATAAAGTTCATATGCGAAAAAAGGCAAGAAGAAAAGTTACATTTCAAAAACCGGCAGTTTTCATAAGTCCCTTCATTGATGCCTGTTTTAGTAAAATCAATGTTTTCGAAGCTCCGATCTTCAAGCAAATTGTCGCTCATTTCATCTGGTTCTCCCTGCTATTGCCCAACGTTGTACCTGTAAGCTCCTCATTTGCCGGCGATTTAACGCCTGTCTTGAACAACACAATCGCGATATGCATACTTGCTTGATTACTTCCTTTGCCATTTCAGCATCTGGAAGGTTTTGGAAAACCGGGAAATAATGGATTTTGACTCTCTCTCCTTTGCCCTGTCGTATATCTTGATCACGAGTTCTTCTTTCTCAGGGTGCCCCTCGGAAAGAACAGTTAGTCGTTTGTAATAGGGTAAAGCCTCTAAGTATTTGCTGGAGGAGAACATTTGTTCAACATAATCCAGGTGAATATTAAAATTCGTTGGATAGGTGTCGCATCCCAATTTTCTTAACTTTTCAGAGGCACTTTTATTTCCATTCAGGTAAAAAACCATTGCAAGGTTGGAAATATAGACCAGATCACTTTTTAAGTTTAGCGCCTTTTGATAATACTTTTCAGCATTTTCGTAATCCCCAAGATACAGATAGAAGGTTCCAAGGGAACTGAAAGCCCCATGATTCTTCGGGTCTAATGATATTGCTTTCTGCAGGCATTGTGGAATTTCCTCGTCGCTCTCGTCAATTCGATACGAATTCTTTCCGGCAATCATGGATTCGCCCAGCAGTCCCCAGGCATCCGAACAAAGAGGATCTATTTCTACGGCTTTTCTGAAGCACTCCTCTCCTGAAGCGTATTCTTTCTTTGCAAGGTAAGCCTTTCCTGTAGAAACAGCCTGGTCTGCGCTAGCAAACTCAAACTCATTTCCCATGGCTAATGTTGAAAAAAACGAAACCATGAAAAGGAAAAGCAACAAAAAATTAAGCCTTTTCAAATTTCCCCCCAAACTGTTTCACGATTACGATAATACTATCACAGTGCGCTGGCAAACGTAATCGGGATCTTCTCCTTTTCATGCTTTTGCCAGTCGGCGTTTTCGGCGTATTCACCGAATAAGTGCGACAAGGGGGGATGCTTTGACCTGGCGTCATGAAACTGCATCTTTAGCGTCAAATATAGAGTCTGAATACAGGGCAAACGCAAACTATTGATTGATTCAGAGCGAATTCACGATTGTACTTTGTTTTGAATAAGTTTATGTTGTCTTCAATAGCTATATTGGAGGAACAGCAAATGCCTATGCAGTCCGGTCCTTTTTTTGAAACCTTTTCATGCTTGCCAGGTCCACGCTCTGAGGTGAACAAGAAGCATCTTATGATCGACATGCTATTTATT
>MFYY01000131.1:0-147 GCA_001787855.1 Candidatus Riflebacteria bacterium GWC2_50_8
ATCCCGACGAAAGAAGCCACGAACTCGTCGGTTGGCCGGCTCATCACCTCAACGGGAGGACCGCTCTGTACGATCCTGCCGTTTTCCATTACCGCCATCCGGTCTGCCATCCGCAACGCCTCCAACTGGTCATGGGTGGCAATGACA
>MFYY01000131.1:204-497 GCA_001787855.1 Candidatus Riflebacteria bacterium GWC2_50_8
GTCGGGGGATCGAGGGATGAGAACGGTTCGTCCAGCAAGATCATCTTCGGACGGATGGCGAATGCCCGCGCAAGGCTCGTCCGCTGCGCTTCCCCTCCCGACAGATTTCTGGCGGACCGGCCGGAGAGATGCTCTATTTTAAATAGTCGAAGCGTTTCTGCTACCCGGCATCGCACCTCATCCTTCGGCAGGCCGCGAATCTTGAGCCCGGAAGCGACGTTGTCGAACACGGTGGAGTCGAACAACAGCGGTTCCTGGAAAACGACGGCCAGCTTGCGGCGGTATGAAAATAT
>MFYY01000131.1:547-740 GCA_001787855.1 Candidatus Riflebacteria bacterium GWC2_50_8
CAAATGCTTTACCAGCATGGCAAAATCCTCGACAGCAAGCTCTTCGGCCCAAACCGGCGTTAACAGCAACAAAATCACTATAACTAAATATCTCACAGCTGCCTCGGATCCATGCTCAATCTTGCCAACAGCAGGCGATAACCAATCACAAACGGGTCTATCAAAGCATCCGCAGCAATAAATGAGCCAAACA
>MFYY01000131.1:815-1053 GCA_001787855.1 Candidatus Riflebacteria bacterium GWC2_50_8
AGCCACAGATTACCGCTGTACCCCGACAACCACACTTCAGCACCCTTATCCTTACTCGCAAAAAGTATGGCTGGAAGCGAACAAACCGAATAGACCCAGACCATCAACCAGACAAGAAACACCAACAGAATCAATGAACTCAGATCTCGAATGCTGAGATACCACCAGTATACTCCCGACAGAACCAGAGAATAAAGAATAGCCTCAAGCAAGCCTGCCTTCGCCAGCTTATTGTACA
>MFYY01000131.1:1080-5447 GCA_001787855.1 Candidatus Riflebacteria bacterium GWC2_50_8
GACGCCTAAAAGTATTTTCCGGAAAACCGGCCATAAAAGCCGTTCCCGTCGAGAGCCACACCAGAGGTCGCCAGAATATCTGATAGATGAATATCAACAGACAGACCAGCCATACCTGGCGCACCAGATCAAGCAATAGAGGGAAAAACGGACACAGAAAAAAAACAGTAACCATGACAAATTTTGGTATCGCAAACATAAATGAATCGCGGGCAATCCCCGTCAGATTGCGCCTTATGACGAAAACAACCTCGTCGAGCAACTGCATGAAGCTTTTGATCGAGATGGTCTGCGCCAGTGCCTGCGTCTTCAAAAAACTGCGCAGCATAAGCCCCTTTTTGCCAGCCTCGCTGCAGATACGACGAGCCGAAGAAGCCACAACCTGATCTGCATCACTGATCAGAGCCGCTGCCACCTGAAGTGCCCGCACACCACCCATTTTCTCAAGGGCTGCTATGGCCTGGCGACGACGCGACGCCTCACCGCTCTCAAGGTTGTCAAGGCAGGCAGCAAATCTGGCGTCGGCGTCATCAGCTGAATGCACTGCCATACTGGTTATGCTTCCTCAGTGCTGATCACAACTGTGCCAGCAAACAAATCGCCAATACGTTGATGCCGATCGGTAATCAGGGCCGAAAACATGCCAGCCAGAAACATGAACGGCATGAAATCAGCAATCCGCAAAAAATTTCGCAAAAGCGAGCTGAACAAACCCACGCGCTGACCATTTAAAGAAACCACGCGCAAACTGTATGCCTTTTTTCCAGGCGTCTGGCCATTCCTGTACAATTCAAAAAAAGTGTAATAACCAAAAACCAGAACAAACATGACGATCAAATGCAGTCCCTGCAGAAGTTTCAATTCATATAAAACCCGGTGATTTCTAAAAACCTCTTCTATCAAAAGCAAAAAACCTATATGCACGGCAGCCAGACAGACCAGTTGCACCAGAAAATCATGAACGAATGCTGCAGCACGACTGAACATGCCCGCCAGAGGCACGCGAATTTCAGCGTTTTCAGGCGTATGAACAACTAATTCCTGCGGCAAAATCAACCTCCGAAGCAGTACTGCTGCTATCGATAAGAGTGATTACTATTCAGTCCAGAAAGCAAATTCGTTGCCGCAAGGCTCGGTGAAGTGAAATCGCCGGCCGCCAGGAAACGAAAAAATCTCCTTACTGATTTTTCCACCAAGGCTGCGCACATCTTTGTACGCCATCTCAAGATCTGACACATAAAAAACCAGTAAAATGGAACCATTAGCAGGACTTATCAGCTTCTCTGACTCGAAAAAACCACCTTTCATCCGTCCATCGTTAAAACATGAATAAGCCGGCCCAAAATCCTCAAATTTCCAGCCCATAAGTGCGCCAAAAAATTTCTTGGTCTGTTCAATATCAGAAGTTGGTATTTCAATATAATCGATCATTTTTTCAGGCTTCACGCTTTATCTCCCTCTCTGTATTTACTTAAAAAACTCCACAGCAATCTTTGTGCACACCACAACATTGTTTCGCACCAGTGCAATATTGGTTTTAAGGCTTTCGCCGCCAGTAATTTCATTAAGACGCCCCAGGAGAAACGGTGTGACCTGCTGCCCATTCACTCCACGACTTTGAGCATCAGAAAGTGCCTGCGCAATGCACGCCTCAATTTGATTACGATCGAGAGCATCGCTTTCTGGTATTGGATTGCCAACCAGAACCCCGCTCCGATATCCCATCGCAAGCGAAGTCTTAAAAATTGCAGCAGCTTCAGCGGCAGAATCAACCCGTACCGGTATCTTCACACCGCTCTTTGTATAATAAAAGGCGGGCATCTCATCCGTACAGTATCCTATCACCGGAACCCCCATAGTCTCAAGATACTCCATAGTCAGCGGAATATCCAGAATTGCCTTGGCGCCGGCCGAAACAACCAGCACTGGAGTCTCAGCAAACTCACGCAGGTCTGCTGAAATATCCATAGTTTCAGCGGCACCACGATGTACGCCACCAATGCCTCCGGTAGCAAAAAATCGCACACCAGAAAGAGCAGCGCAAATCATGGTGGCCGCGACGGTAGTCGCGGCGTGCCGACCGCCGGCCAGCAAGGCCGGAAGATCTCGCCGCGAAGCCTTGGCAATGTTTTTATCGGTGGCAAGAAATTCCAGCTCATCTTCAGAAAGGCCAACATGAATTTTGCCATTCAGAACAGCTATTGTCGCCGGGATTCCGCCATTATCGCGAACTGTCTGCTCAAGCAGCTTTGCCGTCTCAATATTTTGAGGATACGGCATGCCATGCGAAATTATTGTCGACTCCAGCGCAACAACGGCTCTATTGCCAGCAATCGCATCGCGAACTTCACGATTTATTACAAGATTGTGCTTAAGCATTTTTTTCTCCGGATTATGATGATCTGGCAAGATACGGGCAAGCAAAATTCACACATTGTTCACTGCAGCTGCAACGCCCGGCAACAACCATAACAGCCCAGTGCGGCATCTCGTATTCAGTGCCAAGCGCGGCAATAGTCTGCTCAATACTCAACTGGTCTTCGATCGACAGCTCAACCTGGTCTGACGCGAATTTAGACGAATTGCACCAGTAGATATAAGTGATTTCAGGCCAGTCCGTAGCGGCTAGATTCGTCTTCTGGGGTGCTCGACATTTATCACAGATGATGACGAGAGAACTTCCAGCAGGTAGAAGTTTGCGGCCAGCGCAACCACAATCCTTACAGGGACCGGCAAAAATGCGATACCCAGTAAGTTGCGGGCGTTCCGGCATTGGATCTTCGGATTCTCCAAAACCGATAACCACCGGCTTCAATTTAACCTCTTCGGGCATTCAGTCACACTCACAGTATCTATAATATTTTTCAGCTCTAATCGCCGGCAATAAATAAGCACACACATTTTTCCAGACTACTTTCAGCGAATTATAACCCAGATCCGCCGGAATTGACAACCAGCAACGAACTCAAAGTCAACGAGCTTGAGCGGCATCCCGGAAGAATGCAATACGACCAGCCTGCAATTTTTGAGTTCTAGCAGCAAGCAAACCTCTCGCAACTATCATTATAGTGATAAAAACAAGAATCAAGAAAGAAAAAAAGGAAAGAAGAAAAAGAAAATTACAGATCGCGATTCAATATACGCTAACTATTTTCTCAAGCTATCAGCAAATATTTTTCCACCGAGAGACATACAATATTATGCAAATTCGAGGTTAGCTGCTTCAAATGAAAAAATAATATCTGCAGAAAAAAAATCTGGTTCCCCACCCACTTCGCAAACCACAAAATACAAACAGCCTTTCGCACAAAAATCCTGACCGTCATTTTATTTCACATAAATCCGCCTCACCCACCATAGCGAATACGAACCACCCCGGGATCACACAGCAGCACCTTAAACTATTATTTATAATATTTCACAATCACTCAGACAGGATCACCTCGCCAAGCATTGCAATTTGGTGTTAAAATAAATATTTATCTTTATTTTAAAAGCGAAGCCCAGGTTTAAAGCCAGTCTTAATTGTAAAAAATAAATATTTATCTATAAAATGGCGGTTTTTGATCTGCAGCACTCAAGCTAAGCCGCTAAAATCTTAGACATAAAATGGCAGTATAGACCGATTACAAGCAGGACATTGTGATTTAACTGCAAGTCAGGCAAAAACAAACAGGCGGCTCTGCAAGTGATTTGCAGAGCCGCCTGGGCGACCGAATTTTATTTGTTTATCGGCGACTGTAGCCGATACCACGCTGCAGCAGAGTGTTGATTCTGCTGCTCATAGCTGATCCAGAGCCACTATAATAGGGCACAAACTTGAACTCTGCCTTTTCATCGACATCGGCAGCAACAACCGGCTCTTCTGGTGCCTCGATTGAGCTCGGGCTGGCAGAAGCCACGTCAACATCATCAGACAAGGGCTTAATATCTGGGGCAGTAACATAAGAATCAGTTTCAACAGAGACCTCGGATGCCGCGACTGAAGCAACCGGGCCAACAGCCACAGAGTCAGAGTCAGACGCACCAGTCTCAAGCCTGCTGCGGAGTCCAGCAACAGCCAGCCTGAGCTCTTCAAGACTGCGAGAACGGTGAGCGGCGGCAGCGGCCTTTTTAAGTTCAGGGTCGGCGTCTACTGCAGCCATTCGAACATAGCGCAGCTTGGCCATGCGGGCCAGAGCCGACACAAAAGGCTTGTCAGTTGCAGGAACCGCTATCTTCTGAGCTTCACCAGTCTCGTCTGAAGGGCCTGAAAACGGCTCAGCTTCATAAACAGACGGATCGCTCGGGAGTCTGGCAACAATCGATACCAGCTGAATATCCCTGGGCTTGCCGACTGGGACTATTTCCACATTTCCACCGCTGAA
>MFYY01000132.1:0-18903 GCA_001787855.1 Candidatus Riflebacteria bacterium GWC2_50_8
CAACAGTTTTCCAGAAAACCTTCCTGAAGGCGCTGATGTCCTCGTAGCCTACCTTGCTGGCAACGACATCGAAAGAATAATCGGTCGTTTCCGCCAGATCGCAGGCTTTCTGAATCCTTACTTTCTGCAGATACTGCGTTGGCTTCAGGCCTGTAGCCTTGCAAAAACGCCTGAGAAAAGTTCGTTCAGTAAGACAGCTTAATTCAGAAAGCATTGTCACTGTTATCTGCCTGCTGAAATTTTTCTGAATGAAATGCTGAACTTTCAGAATATCACTGCAGCCATGATCAAGCCTCGGATAAAAGCTCTGGTAATAACTTTGTTCCCGTAACCCCGAATCCACCACCATAAATTTGCTCAACTGCCTCATCAGCGCCGGACCCGCGAATCTGGCAACAAGGTGCAGGCCGAGGTCTACCCAGGCCATCAGACCCCCTGCAGTTATGATATCCCCATCATCAATAAGGATTTTTCGTGTGTCGGTTCTGATTTGCGGAAAACTCTGCGAAAACTTGTCGCCAAGCCCCCAGTGCGTAGTAACGATTCTGTTTTGCAAAAGGCCGGATGCCGCAAGAATAAAAACGCCGGCACAAACCGAACAGACTATCGTTCCATTTGAGTGCTGCCCGCTTATCCAATCCAGTAAAGCCTTATCCTCGCATGCGTAAACTGCCGGCTCAATGCTCGGCGGCAGAATAACTGCACTTATGCGATTGTTTTCTGACGCCACGTTGTTGCCGTTTAGCAACCGGTTTATTGCCTCAACAGTCAGGACTTCAACAGAAAAAGACCGGATATGGCGATGCTCAGAGCTGACCCTGCCGGCCAGCAGAAACATTTCCTGAAAACCGGCAACTGCCGACTGCAAAGCCCCTGGATAATTTACCACAACGATTCTAATTGGTTTTTGCGGCATGTGTCAGTTTTAACTTCTTTTATGTCATTTATGACTCTAGTATAGCATGTAGTGGGCTGCCATAATAGCAGCAACTGCTTTTAACCTCTTCCATCAGCTAAAAAGTTTCTGTCAGGAGTAAAAAAATGAAAAAACGACTATTAAAATGTTTTTGCTGGCTCAGCGTTCTTATGTTTATTGCAACAGCATGCAGCGCAGGAAGCCCGATTTCGGGACAACCAGGTCTCAATGCGAAAAAGCACAATCAGCTGCAACTGATTCGCAACGCTACGATGAAGATCACCTATGCCGGTAAAACCTTTCTGACCGATCCGATGTTCGCGGCAAAGGGTTCATTTAACGGATTTATCGGGGTTGCCAGCAATCCGACCGTAGAGTTGCCTTTTCCAGAAGCGCAGATACTCGCCGGAGTTGAAAGCGTAATTGTCTCACACCTGCATCCAGACCATTTTGACAGAGCAGCAATGGAGGCAATTGCCAAAGAGCTGCCAATTTTCTGTCAGTCTGGTGACGAAGACCAGATCACTCTGGCAGGATTCAAGAATGTTAAGCCGGTTGGAAATTCAGTGGTCATCGATAACATCACAATCACCAGAGTTGGCGGGCAACACGGCAAGGGGAAGATTCTGGAAAAACTTGGCAAAGTTTCCGGGTTCGTTCTGCAGGCACCAGGAGAGCCAACTGTTTACTGGGTTGGCGACAGTATCTGGTGCCCCGAAGTTGCGGAGACAATTAAAAGGTATCAGCCTGAAGTAATCATTACGCACTCAGGGGCTGCAACCATTCCGGGGCACGCGCCGATTATCATGGATGCCGAACAGACTTTTCAGCTCATTTCTCAGGCTTCCGGAAGCCTGGTTATCAGCATTCACCTTGAAGCGCTTGATCATTGCGGCCTAAGCCGCTCAGATCTGAGAAAACTTGCCAGATTAAAGAAGATTTCCGATTTGAGCCTGCTGATTCCGGCAGATGGAGCCGAAATACAATTCTAGGTGCCTATTCTGGCGAAATGGCCAGAACGCTTTGCAGAAGCGGCGAACAACAAATTGATCGGATGTATTGTATTATATGGCCCGCAAAAGAAACCAACATATAACCGGCACCCCCGCCAGCTTCTGGAACAATCTCGAATCTCAATATCAGCAACAGCTGGCAAATACTCGCAAATAATAGTCCTCTCAGACCTGCAATCCTTGTGATTCTTTTCTTTAGCGGTTACAATTTTCTCGAATCGTAAAACATAAATAGAAAGCCGAGGAACAATTCCAGCATTTTCAGAGTGACCAACAGGTTAATTTTGAACAGGCAATTTGTTTCCGGCTATCACTAAAATTTGCGTATCTTACGGATCCGTTCAATAACTTGGCTGTCACCGTCCGAGTCGGATGACGGGTTCGATTCGTTTCAGGTTTGGGGGATAGCGGCTTCGGCAAGGGATAACGGTAATCCGCAAGGGCTGAAGGGTAGCCAAGTCGGATGATGATTTTTTTTGAAAAACTCGTGGTATCCTCCCGTCGAGCGCGAGTTTTTGTTTTATCGAAAGGAGTTCCCGGCAGATGGATTTCGACGCACGTGGGCGTAGTGACAAAAGCAATTTTGAGGACAAAGTCCGTGAAATCTGTTCAAAAAAAGACCTGGTCGGGCTTCGCGATCTGATTCAAAAGGAGATTTCGGCGCTGAAAGAATGCCATGCCCTGCATATCGCTGCGCTAGAAGGATTTGGCGCGGGAATGGAGGAACTGATTAAAGCCGGTCTCGATATTAACGCGAAAGACGACGGAAACACCCAGATTATGGCTTCAATCGGCAGAATTGTAGGCAAAGAGCGAGAGAAACCTCGGACGCCGTCCCGTCTCGTTCAAAGATTGGCTCAAACTTAGCAGACATCTTCGGGAAGATCTGAAATGCCCCGGGAAGGATCCTTTATTCATGGCGACTCAGAGGCTCATCATGAGTTTATTGAGTGTCTTTCGACCATTGAACGCCACACCGGTCTTACATACCGGCTGCCGAAACTGAAAGAGTGGCTTTGGGCGGCCCATCTTCCCCAAAATATTTCATGGTCTGACTTTGAAAATGCGTTCAACAATGTTTACCGATGGGGAATCTCAATAGCCCTGCAAACAAAGCCTCAGTGTGCCTGGGCCTTTTCCATGAACCAGGGCGACAGCCGGCGCTACGCGAATTTGGAGGCCATGTATTCCGACGCTCACCTGACAAGAAGTAACTTTCCCAAGTTCGACCTGACTGCTTCGCCAAAAGTCCTTAATATTCCATTCGAAGCTATGGGTGGAGAGGACTGGGAACTCGTGACGTCAATGGGTTCTGTCATGCATGATTGCATGTGGGAGGATCAAACCTTTCTTTTTGGTGTCGGCGGGAACAGAGACAGCCCGAAATCTCTGTTGGAGAAGGCAATTCCCATTTTCGCTCTGATGGACTGGCAAAGTCGCCCACCGCTGGGCTTTCGACTTGTCCTCGAGTAAAATCTGCTGCAGCCTTGAGAAGGCGTCCGCTCTTTTCTGGTTTCTCGGTGGCATTTATGAAAGGTCGATCAGGGAGTTTGCAGTAAGCCCTTGCGTGAACTGAAACAGTTACAAATCTGTTACATGAATGACAAGAGAATGTTGCCTGTGCCTGATAAATAAGAATTAGATTCTATTATCTGGAGGCATTTCAACATGGCACAAAGTTTACATTTCGCGACAAGCCTGATCATGTTACTGGCTTTCATTTGTTTGCTGCCGGTTTCGGCTTTTAGTGCAGATAGAGACCGGCAACTCCTGAAAGATTGGGTAGAGAGTAATAATTTCTTAGACCTTTCAATCGAAGACAGACTGTCATTGCTTGAAAAACTCTCTCGACAAAAATCTGGCGAAAATATTTTTGTTGCTGGTATGAACTCTTTTAAAAGGGAATTTGCTCTGCAGGTCAGCGAATTCGATACGCGGACACTGGACTTGAAAACGTTTTTGGAAAGCCTCAATATGAGCAGGAAGCTGAAATTTCATGTTTCAGAAAAGGTTAAGATTACCAGTGACATGATTTTCAAAAACTGTACATTGCTATCAATGCTTGAGATACTATGCAGCAAGTATCAGTTAAAGGCTTTTTACTACGCCCGTGAGATTTATTTATTGCCGGGCACACAGGCCAATATAGACTGATTGCCTGTGACTATTCTGAAAATGATTTGCCAGGCGTTCAAGTGCGCTCGCACCCTCAAATGGCCTGCTCCGCGTTATACAGGAAGATTTTCTAATTGATGGTTGGCCGATTTTGACACAACCAGCCCGGGCAGCCATGCAATCAGATCCAGTGCCCGGACTGCAAAGTCGCGTTGGCTCCCGAGTGCTAAACTTCAGAGTGAATGGTCGCGAGTCTCAAGGTGAGATTGCAGCATAGAAACATGCATGCACCAGAATGGATGCCTTGACCCATGCTGTAGAAGTGTATATGTCTACGAGGGCGCTACCGATAACCGACGCCTGCGTTTTGCAGGCAATTCAACTTATCTCGGTGTATGCCGAATACCTGGGGGGATAACGCTCAATAGTGCCGGTATTTGACATTCGACCTCGAATCATCCTATATACTGTTGAGAAAACAAAAAAAGGAAGGATCGGCTGCAATGAGATACTCAACAGTTACGGGTTACTCAAGAATTGCGATTTCTTTATTAATTGTTTTCGCCTTTCTTGCTTTCGTATTCTTAATACAGGGTTGCGGATGCGGCGGAATTGAGTATTCAAGCGGGGCGCAGGGAGAGATCACGGTGAAAACACTTCCCAGCCCGGATGCCCCAAGCAGGGTTTTGGGAATTGGCGCAGCCATGGACGAAGGCAAAGATGTACTTATATTCAGACAGACAAGAAAAGCCAGTTCACTTCCCCTGAATGAAAGGAATTTTTTCTTCATTTCAAAGGTTATGGAATCATATCAACCTGATGTGAAAGTCATAGAAATACCCAATTCTGTAACATATCCTCAGGGTGATTATTATTCAGTTATCATGGATCATTTCCCTGGCAACGGTTATGGCGTTATTAAAAATGAAGATGGCAGTTTCAAACTTTACACTTCCACATTTGGTTACAGTGAAAAATATGATGAAATGGTGGTTCCGGTAATTGAAAGCATTGAAAAAGTTCTTGGTCCATGCGCTTTTGATAAGCGCAAACTGATTCTCAGCAATAGCAAATATCCTGAATATACCAAGGCAATGAAGGAAAAAAAGAACATTATCTTTTACTGTTTTGCCAATTGCTGCAACAGCTTTCCGCCTGCTGAACAGGCAAGCCTTGAAAGAAAACTCAAAGAAAATTTTTCCAGCGCAGCAGGATTAGTTAAGATAAATCACAAGGCATATACCGACCCGGCCAATGAACTTTATTCACAGTGTGAGAGTATTGTCAGTGTCTACAACAGTAAAACCAGGCAAATTTCACCAGCGTTTGTTTCCGGAAGCGATACAATAGCCAATGTCCGCAAGTTACTTGCTGAAAGATGATCAGACAGTATCAGACAGGAAACTTTGGATTTCTCAGTTAACACATGCCAATGCTCTTAAAGCTACGATCAAGGCTTGTAGAGCTCATCCGGCAGAATTGTGGAGAAAATTCAGGGCGTCCTCATGCAATGTTCGTCGGCGCTGCCGTCAGGCATGAGGAAGCTCAGCAGAGGACCGGTCATCAAAGTCGTGACGAGCGCCATGATAACCATCATCGTGAAAATTACCGGAGTAATGATGCCCAGATCGTAACCGATATTGAGGGCGACGAGCTCGACAAGTCCCCGGGTATTCATCAGCGCACCGATCACGAGTGAGTCGCGCCATGTCGATCCCGACCAGCGCGCCGCCCCGGCGCTTCCAACAAACTTTCCGGTTATTGCCACGAGGATGATGATTCCGCAAATAACCCACGACGACCCGTCGTTGAGCAGACTTATCTGGGTGCGAAGGCCGCTGAGGGCAAAGAAAAGAGGCAGCAGGATCATTGTGCTGAAAAGTTCGAGGCGGCGCGCAAGAGTCTCACGGAAGGCCGTTTCCCGGGGTATGACCATACCCGCCAGAAAGGCTCCGAAAAGGGCGTGAATCCCGATGGTTTCCGTCACCAATGCGGAAAAGAAAGCCGTGAACAAGACAGCTGCGATGGCCCCTTTTTCGCGAATGCTCCCGGTGGCTCCCTCGGCGCCCTCGCCACCCTGGCTTTGCGGGGACATTCGACCCATCGTGGGGCTCGTACCGCCAGCAATCAAACGGTTCAGCAGTGGTCCGACCACAAAAAGCATCGCGGCGATGTGGATGCCGCACAAAGCGATGTCGACAAGGGAATTTACGATCGTTCCCTGCCGGGAGACCGCCGCAACAATTGCTAATGCACACCATGCGGTCAAATCATCTATCGCTGCACATGTGAGCGCGACAGTCCCAAACGGGGATAGACTCAGTCCGCGTTCGCGGAGGATTCTTGCCAGAACCGGGAAAGCCGTGATGCTCATTGCGATGCCCATGAAAAGGCAGAAGGGAGTGAACGGAACTCCGGCGGGGGCATAGTCTTTGTAAAGGGCGAGCGAGAGCAGCGAACCGAGCAGGAAGGGCATTACCATACTCGCGTGAGATATTAGTATGGCGGAATGTACTTTCTTCTTCAGGACATCAGTGTCTACCTCCATGCCGACGACGAACATGAAGATTATCAACCCGATCTGGCTCAGCAGGCCCAGATTTGCCAGAGAAGTCGGCGGAAAAAGAAAGGCACCCGCAGCGGGAAAAAGCCAACCCAGCACGGAGGGTCCCAGGAAGATCCCGCCCATGACTTCGCCGATGACCTCAGGTTGGCCGAATTTCCGCAGGACCTTCGCGCAGCAACGGGTGAAGGCAATGATGACCATTATCTGAAGCAATAGAATGCCGAGCGGGCTGCGAAGATTCTTGAAAAGCTCCGCGCTCAGAGTGCCTGGGTCTGTTGCGACATTGACAGATGAAGCTGGAAGCCCAGGCTGCCCAGTCGCGCCGGCTGAGAGTATCAGCCACATCGCGGCCCCGAAGAGGATCAGGCCAAGAGGATATATGGCGAACCAGCGGTCAATGCGCCTAGTTTTTCCCATGCCTATACCACTTCATCAGGAATTCCAACAAGAGCCTCCCCGGACCTGAAAAAAAGGTCCGCCTGTTTCGCTTCCTGGCCCTCGATCATGGTGGTGAAGGGGGGCAGATGCTTTTCCGACCCAAGAATACTACGATCGGTTTTTTCGAGTCAATGATTATTTCCCAAAATGAAAAATCATCTGCCGTCTTTTCAAAAGCAGATTAACAAGCTTCTTGAGGATGGTATTTCTATTTTTTATGTGATATTTGTTATTGCCAGTGCGTAAATAGTAACAAAATGCATACATTGGAGTTGCTCGTGACCAGAAAATTTGAGCTCAAAACCCTGTCTCCTGAGAATTTCGCGGATTTCGAAAAACTTACGGTTGGTGGAAAGCACGGTGGCTGTTATTGCGCTTTCTGGCATCAAAAATTCAACTCGATTGAAGAATGGCACCAGCGTGAGCGGGAAGCTCCAGAGAAAAACCGTGATTGTATGCGCCAGCGCGTAGATTCAGGCTTTCATGTGGGAGTTCTTGCGTATGAATCAGGAAAACTTGTCGGATGGGTTTCTGTAAGCCCTGTTGCCGAGGTTTACTGGGCCTGGCGGCGTATGGCGGTTCTGGCAGAAAAAGCCAGAACTACCGCCTGCATTACCTGTATTGCTCTCGCCCCTGAATTCAGGGGAAAAGGCTATCAGAAAACCATACTCAAAAATTTGTGCGAATATGGCCGAAGACTTGCCTGGGAAGCAATTGAAGGTTACCCGTTCGACTGCGAAGCCGTCGAAAAGCTTGGCGCTGATGTTCACTGGCCCGGCCTGATCAAAGGGTTTTCTGAAGCTGGGTTTGTCAGAGTGGGACCACACTGGTTGAGCAACGATCAGGCGCCGCGTTCAATTTTTTCCGTTGGCCTGTAATTGTCTGGGGTTACTGTTTGTAAGTCAATCTCACTCTGGTACAGACTGTCAAGATATGATTATCAGCAACTTTGCCGAAAGGACACAAACAGCATGAATACGATTGTAGAAATTTGGAATAGATATCACTCCAATCTGTTAGTTTTTATACAGAAGCGTGTCAACGACAAAGCTGCGGCTGAAGATATTCTTCATGATATCTTTATTCGGGTTCATTTGAGGATTGACACTCTTGAAAACAGGAGAAAGATTGAAAGCTGGCTCTATCAAATTACAAGAAATGCCATCATTGATTACTATCGTTCTCGTAAGCCGACAGAGGAGCTGTCGGAGTGGCTTGTACAACAGCAGGCCAGCAGTGAGGAGAGTAACAGACTGGAATTGTCGTCGTGTCTTACCCCGATGATTCAGCTGCTACCGGAAAAATATCGACGTGCGGTTCAGCTCTCCGAAATCGAAGGAAAGACAGGAAAAGAGGTCGCGGAAAAAGAAAATATTTCCCTTTCCGGGGCTAAGTCGAGAGTGCAACGGGGAAGAGCGCTGTTGAAAACCATGCTTCACGAGTGCTGCAAATTAGAAATTAACAAGATGAATCAAATAGTTGGATACGACAAGAAAGACGACGATTGTAAGCTCTGTTAAAAAAATTCGCTGATTTTGCGTCCTTTTCGTAATGTCTCCGTCTACCTGTATAAGAAGTAGAAATTATTCTTTTTCACTTCTAACCATGAAAGGAGACACACACATGAAACAACTTAACAACGATGAAATCCGTGAAGCGGTATGTAGCCACTATGGCAAGACAGCAGGTGGTTGCTGCGGAGGACCAGCTCCGAAAGAAACTGATGCGTGCTGCGTTGCAGATGCTGAGGCAAAGGCAGCAGGTGCAGGCGGTTGCGGGTGTAACGTTACCCAACCTGAAGTCGCTTCTGACAAAGCAGGCGAGACATTGGCGAAGAGAAAAGTTTTGAACATAGACCTGCTGGTGATTGATCTCGAAACCTGCAAACGGTGTGTCCCTACTGGAGATCAGACAAAAACAGCGGTGAAACTTCTCCAGCCGGTGGCTGAGGGACTTGGGATTGAGCTGCGACATAACGAGATTGTTGTCCAAACAACAGCAGAGGCGAAGGCAAATGCTTTGTTGACTTCACCCACGATACGGCTGAATGGCCGGGATATCGCTCAAGACATCCGTGAATCGGCATGTGAGTCCTGCGGGGATCTCACTAATAATACCAGCGTTGACTGCCGTGAGTGGAATTACCGTGGCAAGGTGTTTCCTGCCGTCCCGCTTCCGTTGTTAATAGAGGCAATCATGGTTGCTATGCAGAATATTGATGATCTGCCGCTGGTTGTTCCAGCCCCCCTTGAGGAATTGCCTGAAAACTTGCAACGGTATTTCGATAACAGAAAAGAAGGCAAAGTCGGTTCCCATGCCGAGAATAGGAGATGACATGCAAGGTTTGCAGTGCTCACAATACTATTGAGGCTATGAAACCATTGGCATAACGAAGCAGGATAGATCGTGCGTAGCCACGATCTATCCGTTGTTGAACCAGCCTGGGCGGTTTGATACTTGGCACGGACATTGCTCTCAAGAGCAAACATATTCTTATTGTTGGGGGCAATGGATAGTTGTAGTGTTCAATCGCTCGGGCTGTTTGTTGCATAATTATGGAGATTTAACCTGCAAAATACATTAATTCTTCAAAATGGCTTATCAGGCGCGCTGGCTGTGGTATCATAGAGTGACAAAACAACCGGAGAGCCGACTTGTGAAACCAGAACAGATCGCTTCAAGCTACAATCAGATCGCACAGCACTGGGATTGCCCGGAATTCAATCATGTAAACGGTATAGAACAGCACACGCGCGCCCTGCAGTTCATGTCGAGGTGCGGCAGGGCACTTGATGTCGGGTGCGGTAGCAGTGGCCGAGTTATCGAACTTCTCCTGCAGCGCGGATTCGAAGTCGAAGGCCTGGATATCTCTACCGAGATGCTGAAGCGCGCCAGGCAGCATCACCCGAATGTTCTATTTTATCAGGCAGATATCTGCTCATGGGAATTTCCGAAGCGCTATGACTTCATATCAGCTTGGGACAGTATCTGGCATGTCCCGCTTGATCAGCAGCTCTCGGTGTTAAGCAGACTCTGCGTCGGGCTGGAAAGTGGCGGGGTACTCATTTTTACGACAGGTGGCGTCGAGAAGCCTGATGAAGTAACCAACCCATGCTTTGGACAGCCCTTATATCATGCTGCTCCTGGAATATTTGCGTTGATACGCACGTTGGAACAGGCTGATTGCTTGTGCCGCCATCTGGAGTATGATCAGTACCCGGAGAAGCATGTGTTTATCATTGCTCAGCGAGCCTGATCAGGCGCTCAAGTGCGTTCATCGAACCCGTTCAATTACTGGTATGCGCAGGGGGCAGCATGATGAGAAGCATTAACCATATTACTTTTGCGGTCAAAGATCTTGAGAGGTCTTTCAAATTTTACACTGAAATCTTAGGTTTAAAGCCGATTGCCAAATGGAAAAATGGAGCTTATCTCAAGGCTGGTGATACCTGGCTGGCCTTGAATTACGATGAAAAAGTTGCTGCATCCGTGCGCAATGATTATTCGCATATTGCGTTCACATGCTTGAATACAGAATTTCTGGAGCTTAAAACCAGGCTGCTGAATTACGGCTGCACGGAATGGTCTGAGAACAAATCTGAGGGTGAATCTTTTTATTTTCCCGACCCTGACGGACATAAACTGGAAATACATGTCGGAGATTTAGATTCACGCCTAAAAAATATGCGTGATGATCCGTGGGATACTTTTGAGTATTACTTTTGACAGTAAATGGCCTGCGCCTGTTTTAGAACTCGATTCCATTTAATTTCGTCTGGCCGAATCGCGCAATTCATGAGCATTCTGTTTTTCAGCGAGAAATAGAACATACTAACAATCAGGTCTTCAATAACCCTGCTGGTGAACGTCCATCACGGCACGGCCAGAAGGGTCGGCCATTTCCTTGAATTTGGCATCCCACTCCAGTGCGGTCGGGGTTGAGCAGGCGACTGACTTTTCATAGGGCACGCAGCGCGCAGCTTCTTCTGACGGGAAGTGATCGGCGAAAATGGAGCGATAATAGTAGGCTTCCTTCGTTAGCGGGGTGTTGATGGGGAAGCGGTAGGCCGCGGCCTCGAACATCTGATCCGTTACTTCGTGCGCCACATGTGCCTTCAGACTGTCTATCCACGAATAGCCTACGCCGTCAGAAAATTGTTCTTTCTGCCGCCATACAATCTCGTGAGGCAGCAGCTTTTCGAATGCTTCCCGCAATAAATGCTTCTCAATTTTTCCCTTGCCGCACATTTTGTCAGCTGGATTCAAGCGCATTGCTACATCCATGAATTCTTTATCGAGGAAGGGAACACGACCTTCTACGCCCCAGGCCGCCATTGACTTGTTGGCTCGTAAACAGTCGTATGAATGTAGTTTGCTGAGCTTGCGCACTGTTTCCTCGTGAAATTCGCGGGCGTTGGGGGCTTTGTGAAAGTAGAGATAACCGCCGAACAGTTCGTCAGAACCTTCGCCAGAGAGCACCATTTTGATGCCCATCGCCTTGATATAGCGGGCCATCAGATACATTGGGGTGGAGGCGCGAATAGTTGTTACGTCATAGGTCTCAATGTGATAAATGACATCTCGCAGGGCGTCGAGCCCTTCCTGCACCGTAAAGTGGATCGGGTGGTGGATGGTGCCCAGATGATCAGCTACCTTCTGGGCAGCAGCAAGATCAGGTGACCCTTTCAGGCCGACCGCAAAGGAGTGCAGCTGGGGCCACCAGGCTTCGCTTTTGCAATCATTTTCGATGCGGCGTGCAGCGTAGATCTTGGTGACGGCAGAGATAACCGAGGAGTCGAGACCGCCAGAAAGCAGCACGCCGTAAGGCACATCGCACATCAGCTGGCGCTTGACTGCCGCTTCCAGCGCGTCACGCAGTTCTTCTGTGCTGCTGATGTTATCCTTGACCGCGTCAAACTTTTCCCAGTCACGGGTATAGTATTGAGTCGGCTTGCCATCCTTGCTCCACAGATAGTGTCCGGGGGGGAATTCTTCTATGCCCTTGCACACCGGCACCAGCGCCTTCATTTCGGAGGCGACATAGAAGTTGCCATGTTCATCGCGGCCGGTATATAGCGGGACGATTCCCATGTGATCGCGGCCGATCAGGTATGCGTCATGTTCGACATCATAGAGAATGAAGGCGAAGATGCCGTTCAGATCGTCGAGAAATGCCGCGCCTTTTTCTTTGTAGAGGGCAAGCAACACTTCGCAGTCAGATTTAGTCTGGAACTTGAAATCAACCTTGAGCTCTTTTTCCAGCTCCTTGTGGTTGTAAATTTCGCCATTAACCGCCAGAACATGGGTTCGTTCAGGGTTGTAGAGGGGCTGGGCGCCGTTGCCAGGATCAACTATAGAAAGACGTTCATGCACCAGGATTGCTTTATCTGAGCTGTAGATGCCGGACCAGTCAGGCCCGCGGTGCCGTAGTTTTTTGGACATTTCCAGAGCCGATTTGCGCAGCGCCGCTGCATTGGACTTGATGTTCAGAATGCCGAAGATAGAACACATTGGCGGTAATCCTCTACTTTTGATTGAGTTCCACGTGCGGGTTCGAATTTCCAGTTACGCCATGGCTCATGGCAGAATGCCTGACGAAAACCTTTTTGTAAACGGTAAAAGCGATGGGACAATGCTTTCAAGCAGGCCGAGTATAGCCAATCCCCTTCGGGTGTGTCAAACAAATTCTGACCCAGTATTTCGTTCCCCATGATTCATTATTGCAACTCCCAACGAAATTGCCATTTTTGCTTAATTAAAAAAATCGCACGGTGATGCATGAACCTCGTTATGGCTCAACGTTTGCAATCAGAAACAGCCTGTTCATTAGTGAGAAAAGCAAACACGCTGGCTGGCTCCCAGATGTAATCCGAAGTGGCACGATAGCCGCGCAGCCAGAGAATGCCGTTAAGCCGGCGCAGATAGAAGCCGTTGGGGTATTCTTCGTCATCTCTGGTTTTTGCCGATGCTACCGTCAGATACGGCCCTTCCGGCTGATCCATATACTGCAGTCGGAAATGCGCCGCCAGCTCAAGCGGGCACAAAGCAAGTCCCTGCCGCGAAGCAGCTGCGAATATTTCAGAACTTGTTCCACCATTATTCAGACCTAATTTTTTGACTGAAACTACGCTAAGGCATACCTGATGCGGTTCTGAGATTGTAAAATGCGCATCATTAAAAAGAACTCTGGCGTATTCATTATGTTGAATCCCTGCCTCGGCAAGCCTTTGCAGCAGCTGGTCTCTGGGTATTCCGCCAGTCGTTATTTTTTTGAAAATTTCTATTGTCATATCAGTTCTTGTGGTCATTTTACGCTTTGCTGCTGCAAGTTTTTTTGCAGCATGTTAACCCCGGATTCAACCAGTTCAACCAGTTTCAGTTCAGATAACTGATCGAGCCGGTGCCATTCGCAGCGGTCGGTTGTTCCTGAGGCTTCATGCTGGAGTTCGCCGCCGACAACTTTTACATTATAGATGATTCTGATGCCCTGAAATTCTTCATAATCTCTTTTGATAAACAGGTTATCTATTCCAGCAATGCCTTCTTGTTTTATGATCAGGCCAGTTTCCTCTCTGACCTCGCGCACGACTGCGTCATCAGGACTCTCGCCAAATTCAAGCCCACCGCCCGGAAGCGTCCAGCACCCTTCCCATTCAGGGAGTTCTTTTGACAGACGACAAAGCAGAATGCGCTCCGAATCGTGAATCAGAGCATAAGCAGAAACGCGTAACCGCTGATTTTTCATAAGGCTGCTACCTTCTTTGCTAAGATCTGCCGGCATTATACAACAGTTAAACCAGCCAGATTCGGTTGATTTTTGATAGAGACGTGACTGAAGCCATAAACCTGCGCCAACTGTGCCGTGAGCCCGGCATGAGCACTATTCGATAGTGAGCAAAATATTTCGGCAGCTTACGTCCGTGCGCGCTGTGTTATACTGCGCAAAATAGTTGCAGCTTTTCCTGGCTGAAAAGTAGCTTGGAAAGCTTCTTCTGGCGAGGAAACAATTTTGTCAGACATGGCGACGGTTAACGCTTATGCATGATGATATCAAGCTGCGAACAGCAGTTGGATTGGCATTTCTTCTGCTGATACTGCTGCCGATGCTTTTTATCGAAGCCAGTTTTCGCCGGGCAAACGAAGAAGACCTGTCACGGCAGCTGCAGTTGGCCGAAAACCAGCTCAAGCTTGAAGCACAGTCATTTCAAAACGACCTGATTATCAGACAACGTGTTGAAAAAATCATTAAACAGGTTGAGCGCGACATTGGCATTGCCGGTGCTACTGCTGAAAAAGCGAGATTCACAAAGGGCGTTGACCCGCAGATTTTTAATTCCAGCACTGTGCCGGATCTGTTGGCAAACTATCGCCGGCTTGCCAACGTCAAGCCACTGTTCATAGTTGCTTATGGCGCCGATGTCCGGAATATCTGGAGCTGGTATTCTGCCGATGCAAAGCCTATTTCACAGCTAGAACGCAACCGTATCGACTGGCTGATCAGCTCTATTACCTCTAGACAGCCAGCCTTTGCCAGGGTTGATAACAGCAATGCCGATGCAGAAGCCAATTATAACCAGCTATGCCGCAAGGCGACAGGTGATGAGACCGATTTGACCAAGGCTTATAATCGCCGCATGCGGCAGCATTTTTCTGATATGATTTTTCTGCTGCCGCATCATGGAACCTGTTATGAAATCGCTACCCGAAAAATGGGCAGCAACAAGCTCGTTTCGTATTATCGCACAGTTACCGAAGGCAACAAGATCTATGGCGGTTACCACGTAACCTTTACGAACCAGCAGTTTCCGCCTCAGAAACTGCTGGCTGATGCGCTAAGAACTGAATCAGCCAGTTTTACCCGCCATTATCTGGATCGCCAGCCAACTAAGTCTGGGCATGTCGTCGTCACAAAGCATTCGTTGCAACTCGAAACAGATGTTCCAGCTGAGCTGACCGGTTACAACTCACTGTTTGCCCGACCAGCATCATTGCCTGCCGGATTGAGGGTTGATTATGACGTGTCAGGCCCGTATCTCGCTGCTGCTTCTTTCAACCGTCTTCTTCATCTGGCGCAGCAGAGCATCATGCTTCTCAGCTTTGCGGCGATCTGCTTTTTTATATTATTTGGTTTTCCAGAATTTTTACGTTTACGCAGGAGAATGTTGCTCGCTATCGGTCTTGCGGTTCTGACTCCGTACATTGTTCTCGGGCCAGTTGCTCTGCGCTTGCTGAATCGTATTGAAAGCCTGGGGCGTTTCGAGCTGCGCGCAGAGAGCGGGAGCCTCATGTTCAGGTTGCAAAGTTATCATGACGACCAGAGGCAGCAGTATCTGCTGCAGACATTAAAATTCAAAAAGCGTCTGGCTGAAATTGTCGATTTGCCTGCCAGAGAAATATATGAACTTCATGCGCACAATGTTATGCCGGCCAGCCCTCCCGCTGTTCTCTATTTTTTCCGTAACGATGGCGTTGGCAGATCATTCAGGGCCGCAACACCCGAAGTTAAGTCTATACAAAGGGTTGAATGGCTATTTTCGGTGAAGTATCTCGACAACCTCGGAGTGCTTGACCGCGATGCCCCGGAGGTCAGAAAAAAGCTGAAGATGACAACCTTTGCTGATGGTCTGATCGATACAATCCGTCAGGAATACTTTGACCATAAGGCTTTGCAATATGAAGCCAACGAAACTTACGACCTTGGTAAAATTAATGAATTTTCAAGAATGATCTGGTTCCTTGTTCCCGGCGGCAATAGCGGCCCCGGGTCGGTGCGGGCCATGGCTTCGACCAACATCAGCAGTCTCCGCTCTCTGATCTACAATCCGAATGAATTCGACCGCAGGGTTTTCAGCAATTCTTCTGCGCAAATGCAGCATGAGTTTATCATGGGGCGAAGAGGTCATGACGACCAGATACTGCAGTGGTGGCCAGCTCAGATCAGCCCTGACGCCGAGCTGAAAGAACTGCTTGCTGAGGCTTCCCGCCAGCGCGCCTCTATGGAACAGCAGAGCGGTTCAGGCGGCCGCTATCGTCTGATCAGGCAAAGATTTAACGTGAAAGACGCCACGGTTTATGCTGGCATCTCTACCAGCTCGCCAGATCTTTTGCTGGGGCTGGTGAGCAGAGCTTTTCCCTTGTTGCTGCTTATATTTTCGCTGCTCTCGCTGATTCTCTTTGCTGACGCTCTGGCAGCCCTTTTTATCAACCCGGTAAAAGGAATCGGCCATGGTGCTGCAGCGATTGAAGCAGGCGACTATTCGCAACGCATTGAAATCGAAAATACCGACGAATTTTCATTGCTGGTTACGTCTTTTAATCAGATGAGCAACGGGCTGGCGCAGCGCGAGAAAATGCGCCGTTTTGTTTCCGATAATCTCTACGCTCGGCTTGGGACTCAGGTTGGGCTGAATGAGCTGCGTTCGGCGCAGACGTCGCGCGTTACGATGCTTGCTGCCGACATTCGCGGTTTTACCACTCTCAGCGAAAGACACGATCCGCAGCAGATTGTCAGCCTGCTGAATGACTATTTCACGGCCATGGAAGCGGCGATAAATGCTTATGGCGGCGTAATTGAAAGATTTGTCGGTGACGCGGTCATGGCAGTTTTTTATCAGGCGGGCGAAACTTCCGGCGAAGTTCAGGCGGCGCTGGCGGCTCTTGCGATGCGGCAAAAGCTTGCGATCTTGAATGACGAGAGGGCAGGTCGCGGTCTGTTTATAATCGAAAACGGCATCGGCATTGCATCCGGCGAAGCAGCTTCCGGGCTGGTTGGCAGCGAACGTGGCCGCATGGTGTTTACGGTGCTTGGCAAGGTAACCAGACTTGCCGAATTGCTGGAGAGCCAGACAAAACACGTTGATTCACGAGTATTGCTCTGCGCTGAAACCGCCGGAGTTCTTGGCGAAAAATTTGTGGTGCAACATTCTGAAAAAGTCACGCTTTGCCAGGCTTATGAGCTGGTTGGAGTTAAACCGGAGGCTGAACATGGCTGAAAACAAGATACATATCAGCCGCCGTCTTTCGGCCTCAACCCTTACTCTTGCCTGGTTTGCGGTGTTTGCCGTGCCGGTGCTGCTGTTGCAGTTCAGTCTTGATTATCTTTTTAAACTGACACTGCAGGCTAACCAGCAGGCGG
Organism: Candidatus Riflebacteria bacterium GWC2_50_8; assembly: GCA_001787855.1. Lineage (GTDB taxonomy): Bacteria > Muiribacteriota > Ozemobacteria > Ozemobacterales > Ozemobacteraceae > Rifleibacterium. The sequence continues at coordinate 17,184 of MFYY01000132.1, forward strand.
CTACTGCAACTCTGATCGGTGAAATGAGCAGCTTCAGGCATGATCTGGAATCTGAAGCCTTTGTCGAGCGCAAGCTTAAAGTCTTTTTCGGCGGTCAGAATCAACCAGAAAACAGCGCAAAAGTATTGCTGCAGAAGCTCAATTCAACAAGCGGACTGAAAGTTGCCGGAGTTGTTACCTATGCCGCCGATACCATGGCAGTTGATTTTGAACTGGACCAGGACCTGCAGCAACAGATGCCGACTTTGCCCCGAACCATGATGCAGCGTTATCTGTCAGCTGTGAATAATCAGCATCAACATGCTTTCTACAGCTCTTTTCCCACAGCAACCGGCACCGGCTACCTGTCTGCTGACTATGATAAAACGCGCAAAGATGCTGACAGCTTTTTCAGGCGTCAGTTTGGGCTGATCGCCGAGATTCCTCTGCAGCCAGACAAGGTCTGTCGCACTGTGTCGGCAAAGCTGGGGGGCAGCGCTTTTTTTTATTATCACGCCCTCTCCAGCAGTGCCAGCGACAAATATCGAATAAACGGGGGACATCTGCTGATCTTGCGGGGTTGTGACCTGAATCAGCGCCAGATATGGCAGGAAACGGCCAGTATGGCAGGCTCTGGCGTCAAGCGAAGCTATACCCGGCTGGCAATACCGCTTGCCGGCAAAAATAACCTTACCCGCGAGATAATCACACGATTCATCTCTGATGAAGCAGGTTTTCATCTCGTGTCAGCGCCACCAGATCATACTCTGGTCGACCTGATACAGCGCGGCACTTTTACATTGCAGCATCTTAACCCGGTTCTCAAGGCCATGCCGCTGCTGAAAGTTTCTGTGCCGGCACATGATCTGCATCACCCTCTTGCCGGCTGGGCCAGGTCAATAAACATGTTTGCGCGGCTGTTTGCCATGCTTGGTGCCGTATTTCTGCTGCGTCTGTTTTTTTACGGAATAGACTTCAGGCTTGGCATAAGAGGCAAAATACTGCTCGGGGCCTGGACTATGCTGTTAATGCCGATAGTGCTGCTGCTCGCCGGATTTGTTACCTGGAGTCAGTTTAACCGGATCTATGGCTGGTATCAGGCCGAAGAACTGCAACAGCAGTATTTTAACGAGCTTTATGATGGATTTGGCAGCTATCTGAACCTGCTGCAGAAGCAGAGTCTTGCTGTTGCCGCCGAAGTTGAAAAAGCCAGCAAAAACGACGAAGCAGCAATTCCAGAAATTCTGCAAACCGGTCTGGCCAGTTCCTGTGCTTCAGATATCTATCTTGACCGGTCAACCAGGCCTGGTCTGCACTTTAAGTCGCAAAACTATCACCTGCCCGGCTCGCAGAAAGAAGAGTCCGCCAGGCGTCTGGTTTATGACACAATCCTCAATTCTTTTGACCGCCAGGGCAATTTTGTTGAAACGCTTTCGGACGGTAAAAGTCCCGGTGTCACCTCGGTTGATGCCGTTCTGGTGAATAACCTGATCAACAGCTGGGCAAAGCCGTTCAATATGCTGCGCATCAATACAAACAACCGCTTTTCGACGGCTTTTGTCTACAATGATGATAAATACAGCCCTTACGCTCTATTGTCGTTCAAGTATTCTGATATAACCTTGATGCACGAATTCATCAGTCGGCATTTCAAGCCTTCATCGAGATTTTCCGGCATTTCGGCAAAGTTTTTTCTTGCAGAAAATAGTGGAACTGGTTATCAACTTGTCGATCTTGCCGA
>MFYY01000132.1:18911-37867 GCA_001787855.1 Candidatus Riflebacteria bacterium GWC2_50_8
CCCTGCAGAACCAGTCGCTACTGGAAAAAATCAGCATTGCGGAGAACGTGGAAAACTTTGTCTGGCGCGAAAGTGGCCAGAAACTCATGCAGATGCGCTGGTTCAACGACTACCCCCTAGTAGTAATGGCTGCGGGCGAAGTTTTTGCCGGCGATTTTTCGGTATACCTGGTGCCAGCCATGTTGATTGGCTACGGAACGTTGTTGATACTTTTCATTTATCTTTTTTTTGAGCTGATCTATCTGCGCCCGATTCGCGAATTTATCAGGGTAACTGCCGAAGTTGGCGCGGGCAATTATGCCGAGCAGGTGCGCCTGCAGGCCAATGATGAATTCGGTGACCTGCAGAAGGTATTTACCGGAATGATTCAAGGGCTTGAACAGCGCCGCAAGCTCGCTCACTTTGTTTCACAGGATGTGCGGGCCGCTGTCGAAAGTGGTGATGATGCCATGGCTCCTGGGGGCGTAAGGGTGGCGGCAACTGTGGTATTTATTCAGCTGCAGACTGTCGAAAATTTTGAAAATTGCAGCGCTGACAGAAAGTTTGCGCTGCTCAGTCACTTTATTTCGACCGGTGATCGCATTGTCGACAGCTTTGGTGGCGTAATCGACAAGGTTGTTGAAGATACCCTCATGCTGGTATTTCGGGAAACTTCATCATGCGACAGCCACTGTTTGCGCGCCTGTCGGGCCGTCCTGCAGATCGCTGCCGACTTGAAGGGCGCCGGGATGAATGTCAGAGCAGGAATAGCCAGTGGCAATGTCGTTCTGGGCCGAATAGGTTCGCGACTTGGCAAGCTTGATTACACCGTTATCGGCGACACAGTAAATCTGGCTGCGCGCTTGAAAGCTTTGCCTGTCAAAGCTGTTGTAACTGGCATCATAATCGCCCCTTCCACAATCAGAATTCTCAGGGGCAAGGCTCGTGTCGGCTTTCTCGAACGCACTGAAATCAAGGGTAAAAGCCGTAAATATCCGGTCTATGAGCTTTTAGAGCTCCGTCAGGGATGATATTATTTCGCTGATCATCTATTGGAGCACAAGCAACAGGTGAGCAGCAGCTGACTTCTATCTGAGCTGGTTGTGTTATACTGGCGCAAAGTATTTGTGTGTCTTCTGAGGAGAACAGATGGATCTGTTTAATTCCCCCGAATTTGCCGGGGTGGTAGCTGTTGTTTTTATTGTGCTGGTGATCTGGGCTAATCGCTGCTCAAAATGTGGCAAGCTTTTTACCTGCAAGATCCGAAGCCGCACCCTGACCTCAGAAGGTTACACCCATTCCTGGGAAGTCGATGAGAAAACGCAGCGCGGCAAAAGTGTCAGCCGTTATACTTATAATTATGATGTAACCTACGTCTGTAGCAAATGCGGGTATGAATACAGCGCTTCTACGTCGAGCTCATACCGTCTGCCCTGCGGCTATTTTTCAGATGAAAACCCTGCCGATGCCGCAAAAAATGGTCGCGGCTGCTTTAATCCTCTGACCTGGCTCGGGTGGCTTAATCCCGTGGCCTGGTGGCGCTGGATTCCCGGCAAAAGGTATCTGCTGCTGCTGCCTGTCTTCTTTTTTATCGGAATGATAGCCTTTGACAGCGAAGTTTTATTCTACCCGACGCATTGGCAGGATTTTTTGGAAGACTATGTTGAATTTCTGCTTGAGCCACTGTCGCCGCGCGAGAATTGGCGCGCTCAGCTTCAGTTCGTCGAGGGCAGATGGCAGACACAGCGCCGCATCAGCGAATTCAGGCGGGTTGAATATGAAACCTGGGAAGACAGCCTTCCTGAGAATGCAACGGTTGTTGAAAAGACAACAAAACAACGCTTGCTTCAGTCGTATTATTATACCTATTCAACCGCGACAAAACCAGATACCTGGGTCAGATATTCAATAGACACCTGGGTGCCGGTTGAGACTCTTACTGCTTCTGGTACGGGTTTGCCGATAGCTTATCCTGATAGCCCGGTCGCGACTTTCTCTGGCGAGGCGGTTTATGGTGTACAGCGATCAGAGGAGCCCTCGGTTACTTATTCTCTGGTATTCAAGGAAATTGAATCTGAAAGGATCTATTGGGTAGAAACAATAGGTTTCATCCGCAAGGAAGACAGATACTTTGCCTGGCAGCGTGAGATAAGTGAGACTGCTTATCATACCCTGACCAAGAGTTCGCAGCCATTGCCAGCCCGTGTTTATTACGACAGTTATGATAAGGCACCACATATTTACATCTATGTTGACGACGTACCTTATTGAGCTGTTGGCGTGTGCCTTTGTTTATCAATGTTCGCCGATGAAAAAAATATTTTTAAAAAATGTTTGACTTTAGCGAACGCTTTGCGGTAGACTGTATTTGTTGAACGAACAGATCATTGACAATAGAATCGGTAGCCGCAAGGCTGATACTTCTGAGCTCCGGCAGGTTTCAGGCAGTTATCTCAAGAAGGGTGCTGATGTCTGGTAACAGGTGTTAAGGCCCCGAAGGGAATAAATAACCTCGGATAACGTGAAACTGAAGAAGAAGTATGAGTTGAAAGGCAAAAATTCCATGGGGGGAGGGCTCCGCATCGACGGAGAAACCAACTACGGCAGCAGAAACACTCTAAGAGGGTATCAAACCCTGAAAGAGGAAGGATTTATCCAGGGCTGCCGCAGCCAGATACCCCGAAGGACAAAAGGTCATGAGAGTTGTAATCGCGATGTCTGGGTGAAACTTGACAGCGTAGGAGACGCTCTGAACCGGGAGCAAAGCTTCAAGGTTTGACTGAATCTCAAGATGGAAACCGGCTGCTTGCAGCATGGGGCCAGTTAGAGCCAGGGTCGAGCGAACGTAAGTTCGGCGGCCAGGCAGTGGGAACTGCCAGTGATTTCTGGAAGAAAACCGTGTAGAGACAGTAACGACGAAGGAGCATGATAGCTGGAAACAGTTATCGATCGGCTCAGGGTAAGACTCTGTAGATCATGACCCTGCAAGTGCCAGTGGGGTGGAATAAACCCACAAGCTACTAAGGACGCAAGTTCTGCTGAGAGGTTGAGAAAACCTGGGAGCGGAATGCGACAGGGCCGGAATCCTGTCTGTCACGTCCCGGTGGTGAAGGCGCTAAGAGGGATAGAACCTAAGAAGGCGTTGGTGTTATCCAACCAATGAAAGTGTGTGTGTAGAACCTTGAAGTCGGCAGAAGTCTAGAAGAGGATGGAAAGATCTGGTTAACTCCAATCTGGTGATTGTATCGACGGCCTCGAAGGCGATGAACGTCTGAGGCTTGGCGTAACCAATGTGCGTCATAGTGCAATTGCGTTAAAACTCTAGAAGACATGTAACGACACGAAGGGGTGACCAGAAACGGTGACGTAACTGGTTATCACCCACTGATAGGTCTTCATGAAGGAAAACCGATTCTAATCTGTTAGTTCAATAAAAAACCCCCGGTCAAACGGGGGTTTTTTCTTTCACAAAACTTTGATTTTTAAATTACCAGAAATTTTTCCTACGTAGGGTTCAACATGTTGAACCCCTACTCGATATCGACCGAAACGTAGTCGCCCTCCTGAAGATCGCGATTTTTGAATTTTTCGCGCGGGACATAGATCTCTTTCATCGCTTCAGGATCGTCGGGGTGTCGAATTACGACAACTACAATACCGGCCGTGATACGGTCAACGACTCCCTGCACTCGCTTTTTCTTTTTGGTATCTCTGGTGCCTTTCATAACGTATCCTCCTCTGCTTTCTATCTTTTTTCTCTCTATCTTGATTCTAATGATTTTCTGCATTTTATGCAGGGGGTTCACCATCGTAAGGGTTCAGCATGTTGAACCCTTACGAGATATCGATGTATTCTTCTTTACCTTGATGAAACTATCTGTTATATTGCCTCAGTACAACGATGATACAGCCACAGGGGGAGGTTCCCGGTGAACAACAACAAGGAACAGGTCGTAATTACCGTGCTCGGTGCCAACAAACCCGGTATTCTTGCCGGCATCACCCGCACCATAGCCGATTCAAACGTAAATGTAGAAGATGTCAGCCAGAAAATCATGCAGGATCTCTTTGCCCTGATGATGATGACCGATTTTTCTTCGGCCAACTGCAGTTTTGAAGATTTCCAGAGTCGCATGCAGGCGATGGGTGACCAGCTGCAAGTCAAAGTTTTCATTCAACACGAAGATGTTTTCAGGTATCAGCATCGACTCTGATGCTCGATGATCATGCCCTGAAACGATGGAGGCAATAAATGCTTTTCTCGCTCGAAGAAGTCATCGAAACCATCAGCGCCGTAGGTGTCGAAACCTTCGATATTCGAACGGTTTCCTGCGGTATCAACATTCTTAGTTGTACTGATTCTGACGTTAACAAATGCGCCGAAAAGGTCTACGAAAAGGTCGTCAGAGTCGCGCGCGATCTGGTTCCTACCGCACGTATTCTCGAAAAGAAATACGGCATTCCCATAGTTAACAAACGCATTTCAGTTACTCCGGTTTCCATGCTCGCTAACGCCTTTACCGAGCCTACTGCAGTTCCGATTGCCGTTGCTCTCGATAACGCCGCTAAAGAACTGGGTATTGATTATATCGCCGGCTTTGGCGCACTTGTTCAAAAGGGTTTTACCCGTGGTGACCAGATTCTGATAAATTCGATCCCTGATGCGCTTTGCAGCACTGACCGTGTCTGCTCCAGCGTCAACATCGGCAGTTCGCAGTCAGGCATCAACATGGATGGCGTCTATCGCATGGCCGAAATCGTCAAGGAAGCCGCCGAACGTTCGCGCGATAAAAACGGTCTGGCCTGCGCCAAGCTGGTTGTGTTCTGCAACGCTGTCGAGGATAACCCCTTTATTGCCGGCTCGTTTCTTGGCGCCGGTGAAGCCGAAGCCATCCTTAACGTCGGTATCTCAGGCCCTGGTGTGGTTCGCGCTGCCCTTGAACGTGCCCACAACCTGTCATTCGGCGAGCTTTCTGAGCTTATTAAAAAAGTCAGCTTCAAGATTACCCGCACCGGTGAACTGATTGGCCGCGAAGCCTCAAGAATGATGGGCATTCCGTTCGGAATTATTGACCTGTCACTGGCACCAACACCGGCCGAAGGCGATTCGATCTCTGATATTCTCGAACTCATGGGTCTCGAACGCACCGGCTGCCACGGCACTACCGCCGCTCTTGCCATGCTCAATGACGCCGTTAAAAAGGGCGGCATCATGGCGGCAACCTACGCCGGTGGCCTTAGCGGAGCCTTTATTCCAGTCACCGAAGACGCCGGCATGTGCCGCGCAATTGTCGATGGCGCTCTCAATATTCAAAAACTCGAAGCCATGACCTGTGTCTGCTCGGTTGGCCTCGATATGGTCGCGATCCCCGGTGATACCTCGGTCGATGTTATCGCCGGTATTATCGCCGATGAAGCCGCGATAGGCATGATCAACCACAAGACTACCGCCTGCCGCCTGATCCCCGTGCCCGGCATGAAAGCCGGCGATGTCGTTGACTTTGGCGGACTGCTTGGTAAAGGCCCGGTAATGGAAGTCGGCCGCCATTCTCCGGCTGTGTTTGTGCGCCGTGGTGGTCGCATACCAGCCCCGGTCCACAGTATGAAAAACTGATCAGATGTCATTGCGTGCAGGCAAAGCCAACGCGGCAATCTCAATGACTGCATAAAATTCTGGCCCTGAAAGCTGTTTAAGCTTTCAGGGCTTTTTACTTGCGAGACGTTGACCAGAATGTTTAAAAACAATCAGCTTTGTCTGCGGGCGGCAATAAGTCTTGTTTTCGCTATTGTCGTGCTGGTGCCGCTTTTTCTTATAGTGCATGATCTATCGAATATTGAGGATCAGCTCTGGCAGGAAAAGCTTGCTGCGATCCGTCAGGACCTCAAGGAAGAGCTCGCGGCATTCCGCGAGAGTCTGATTCCACGGCGCTTTGTTGAGAATCTTATAAAAGCCGGCGAAGCACATGTCGGTCTGAACCCTGAAACCATGCAACGCCCCGTGTTTGCGAACAACCAGGACGCCGGTGTTTTTACTTCTGCGACCATAGCTCAGCTGCTTGAATTTTATCAGCGCCAGGCTGGAATAAAACCTCTGGTTATGATCACTTTCAACACCGACTATGCCAATGTCTGGAGCTGGTTTAATGAAGACTATCCTGCTTTGAGAACACTATCAGATTCGGATCGCAGGCATTTTGCTTCGGTAATCCCGATCTTTGTGACTGATACAGCCACTTTCACCCCAGTCATTCAGAGTAACCCGGATGCTTTTGCCAATTACAAGAAACTGTGCGAGATCGCTTTTGAAGATAGCAGACGGGATCATGTAACGCATAAGTTTTTTTATGATTATCTGGGTGATCTGGCATATCGTCCGCCTCACTATGGCCGGGTTTATGAAATGGCAACACAGCGTTGGAACTCTCGTCGGTTATTTTCCTATCATCTGCCATTCAAAGAAGGTGAACTGGTATACGGCGGCTATTTTGTGCTATTCGGCAGTAGAGATATCGTTGCTGAAAAGATTCTGGAGTTGTCTCGTGAAAGTGTTCGGCCCGGCATCAGACGGTTTTTTACCACTGCTGACGAATTTATCAATCAACAAAAGATCAGCCACAACAGTTTGTTGTTGAGCCTTCCGTTTCCGGTTGAACTCCTTGGCTACGACCGTCTTTCTGACTCCATGGCCCAGTTCCCGGAAAGAATAGGAGTCGAACTTTCAATAAGTAATCTCAGAAAGACTCATGCCGATAATTTGCAGAATCTCGCCACTTTCTGCCGTTTCGTCAGCCTGGTGACCTTTGCGGTAGCGTTGTATTTCTCAATGTTTGGTTTTCCCGCAGGCTTTCGTCTTCGTCTGCGCATGGTTGCTATCATTGCCTTAACTATTTTTCTGCCATGGACAATTCTTGGTTACTTTTGTCTCAGCCTGTTTGACAGTGTACAAACCCTGATTGGTCATGAGTTGCGCGCCGAAGCCGGCAGCTCAATGTATCGTCTGATCAGTTATTACTACGATCAGAAATTGCAGCTGAATCTCGAACTGCTCAAAGCAAAAGATCGCCTGCTTAAATATGCTGACAAAACTCCAGAAGAGCTTGCAAGATTGCACGCACATAGCATCGTGCCACCACGAAGCAATTTTGATCTGATGTTTTTTCGTGCAGATGGATTCACGAAAACATTCAGAGCAAAACATTTTGAAAACACATCAGCCAGACGCATAGATTGTTATTTCGCAGCTAGATACCTTGATAACCTTGGGGTGATAGACCGCGATGTTCCGGCCAACCGTAAATTTTTGGAACAGGGTGAATACTCTGCCGGCTTTATGGAATCGCTTCAGATAAGTTATTCCGAGCACGCGACCATGTTCCATGAAGGTGTTGAAACACGCGAATGGAAAAAGGCTGATGAACTTTCCCGTATGGTATATTTCCTGCTGCCTGATCTGAAATTGCCGGGCCAGCCGGTCAGAGCGATTGCCAGGGCTTCAATAAGTAACCCGGGTTATGTAATGGTCAATCCTGCCAGATTTGATCCCGGAGTCTATTCGCAGAGCCTCCCACAGCAGCAGCACGACTTTTTGATTGGTCAGCGCCGGGTTGACGACTCAATTTTGTGCTGGTGGCCCGATTACATCAATTCAGCATCAGAACTCAATCGGCAGGTTGAGGTTGCCGCCAGAACACGCAGTGGTGGCTCAAGACTGACTCAGGATGGTAAAAATTTCAAATTCGTTAATCGCCGTTACCTCAGTAATCAGAGCCTGGTTTTTGCCGGAATTTCTACGGCATCGCAGGATCTCAAGATAGAATTGCTGCTCAAGCTTTTTCCATTTGTTCTGCTGGTGCTTGCGCTTATATGCCTGTTTTTGTTTGTCGACCTTCTGGCTGCCATGTTCATTAACCCGGTCGCCGGGTTTCGCGCAGCAACAGCCGAAATAGCCACTGGCAACTACCAGGTTGCCGTAAAAATAGCAGCAACTGACGAATTTTCTTTGCTGGCTGATTCATTTAACCGCATGACTACCGGCCTTTCTCAGCGCGAAAAAATGCGCCGCTTTGTTTCCGAGAACCTGTTTGAACGCATTGGACTCAGTGTCAGTGAGAACACCGGAGTCAGCGAAGTCACCCTGCTGGCCAGTGATATTCGCGGCTTTACCACGCTCAGCGAAAAGTATGAACCACAGCAGATTGTAAGTCTGCTCAATGACTATTTTACCGAGATGGAAGGCGCGATCAAAGAATCTGGCGGGCTTATTGAGCGCTTTGTAGGTGATGCTGTCGTCGCGGTTTTCTACGACGACCAGGCCGAAAAACCTGAATTTCGTGCAGTTCAGGCTGCGGTTCGTATGCGGGTGCGACTGGCAGAATTGAACCGCCAGCGGACTGCTGCTGGCCTGTTTAATATCGATAATGGCATAGGCATTGCCACTGGAGAAGCGGTTTCTGGCATTGCCGGCAGCTCCGCCGGTCGTCAGATTTTTTCTGTTATTGGCGAAGTGACTGGTCTTGCCGAAAAGCTTGAAAGCGCGAGTCGCCATGTCTCTTCACGCATTCTTATTTGCCCTGAAACGGCTGCCAGCCTGAATAATAAAATGATTATCGTTGAGGTAACCGGTCAGTGTGGCTTCCCGGCTTTTACCGTTGCCAACGACGAGGTTACCAATGGCTGAAGTTACCAGGCGCACGACCATAAAGATAGAACGTCGTGTCGGAGTCATGTCGCTCCTGGCCATCTGGTTGACCGTGTTTATTTTGCCCGCTGTTCTGCTGCAGCTGAGTCTTGAGTATCTGTTTAAAATGACGCGGCAGGCTGGTTTGCGTGCGATGACTCCGAAAATGACCAATGAGATGGATAGTTTTCGCAACGACCTCGAAATTGATAACTATCTACAGAGACGCCTGGAGAAATTCTTTGCTGATCCTGCTTGCCAGTCAGGTAATGACCCGGCAATATTGGCAGAAAAACTGCACGGGGCAGCAGACCTGCCAGTGGCCGCCGTAATAGCCCATTCAGCCGATACCATCAACATAGAGCACTGGTTCAGTGAACAGCTTGCCAAAGAGTTTCCCAGTCTTTCGCGTACTCTCATTCGTCGTTGGCTGGTATCAGTCAATGAGCAGCAGCTTTACCGCTTGCACAATTCTGCAGCTGAAGCCGCCACTCAGGCTCTTTTTCGTTTTGTCGATCCGGTAAAGTCGAAAAGAGATTCTGACCTGTTTTTCCGGCGAATGTTTTCATTGATAGCTGAACTTCCGGTGGTTCCCCGTCGGGTCAGTCGCTCTCTGTCATCGCGACTCGGCGGCCCTGTATACTTTTATTACCATCCGTTCATCGCGAAGTCTGTCGTAGGTCTGCGTATCACCGGCGGCTGTCTGTTGATCTTTCGTGGCACTGATATGTCATGGCGCAAAGTCGCTCGCGCAGCAGTTGAACGCTCTGCACCTGGGTTTTTTCGGCGCTTTGCCAGGCTGCCGAATTCGCTTTGGGAACGCGACAGCAATCTTCAGAAAGTCATCACCAGGTTTTTTGAAGACTCTGAAGGATATCACTTTCAATCGACGCTTTCCCAGAGCAGCATGGTCGATCTTACACAAAACGGTTCTCTGGTTCCGAGCCGTCTGCGTGAATTCGCCAGCAAAATGCCGCTTCTGCAGGTTTCAATTGCCGAATCACAATTACAGCACCCGTTGTTTCCATACAGATCTCATATCAATTTTGCTCAGAAGCTTTTTGTTTTGTTCGGCACCCTTTTTCTGACAAGCGTTTTTATGTTTGGTTTTGAATTCAAAGCTGGCATAACAACCAAAGTGGTTATTGGCACCGCTTTTGTTCTGCTGCTGCCGTTTTCGTTACTTCTCGCCGGGTTTGTCAGCTGGAACCAGTTTAACCGGGTCGTCAGCTGGTACAGGCTGGAAGCAAGGCAGCAACAGTTATTTACTGATTTTACCGAAGACTTTGCCACGTTCCTGATCAGTCTGCAGCGCAACACCTATGATCTGGCATTACAGCTTGAGAGTCCGCTTGATTCGGGCAAAGATAAAGAAATTCTTGATATTGCCGGGCGTTGGCTGCGACAGAACCGGGTTTCCTCAGGTCTGCGTTTCGATATGTTGAATGACAGTTTGCATTTGCCCTCACCCTTTTTAACGAATTCAGAGGAACCGGTAAGAGAATCAACAATGCGGCTTTTTGCCGCAACAATCATGAACGGGTTTGACGCCGATGGGATGCTCAGTGAGCCCGACAAAACCGGCCAGCAGGAAAGTAATACTTCAATGAATTCGAGTTTCATTAACGAATTGGTCAATCGTTGGGGCGGCGTTTATCAGTTTGCTCCCTTTGGCAGCAGTAGCCGATTTTCTTCGATATATTATAACTTTCCTGGAAAAAACAGTATTCGCGCCATCATTACTGCAATTTACGAACGTGAAAATCTGTTGCGCGAATTTGCCATCAGGTATTTTGCGGCGAATTCAGATATCTTTCATCAGTTTTTTCTGATTCGCGAGAATCTTGGTGTGCCGCGTTTTTACAGGCTTGCCGACAACTGCGAGGTGACTGATTCACATCTGCTTGAACATCTAAAACTGGCAATGATTTCCGGGCACAATCTCTATGAACCCGAAAAGAACCAGCTTGCCCAGATCTTTGCCATGAGTGATATGCCTTTGCTGATGCTGACGCGTGGCATCGTTGGCAGCAGTCAGTTGTTTACACCAGTTTTTACAGTTCTTCTTCTGCTGTATGCAATGTTGCTTATGGCACTGATATTGCTGGTTTTCAAGCTGATCTATCTCCAGCCGATCGCAGAATTTATTCGAGTTACCGAAAGTGTGGCGGCCGGCGACTATCGGCAGCAGGTCGAACTCTACCAGACTGATGAGTTTGGCGATCTTAAGGTTGCCTTTGACAGCATGATCAAAGGTCTCGAACAACGCCGTCGGCTCAGTCATTTCCTGTCAAGTGAAGCGCTGCGAGCAGTTGAATCAGATGATGACGACAGCATGGCGCCCGGCGGCGTGCGTCTCGACGCCAGTATTGCATTTGTTCGGCTGCATAATCTTAAGCAACACGCTCAGGCTTCACAGGCGATTTTTAAGGCACTTGGCGACTTTATAGGTGAGGCCGACCGTGCAGCCATGCGTTATGGCGGCGTTGTTGACAAGCTTGTCGAAGATACTCTAATGCTGGTATTTCGCAGCAGCACAGAATTTCCTGATCATGCCATCGCTGCGGTATCGGCGACTCTCGATTTGGTAACAGCCATGCACGGTCATGGATTTGAACTGCGCGGTGGCATTGCCAGCGGCCCGGTGGTTTCTGGTCGAATCGGTTCACGTCTCGGCAAACTCGATTTTACTGTGATCGGCGATACGGTGAATCTGGCTGCCCGCTTAAAAAGCGAGGCGTATCGCACCACGCAGACCGGCATAATTGTAGCGCCAGCAACAATTCGTCTGCTGCGTGGCCGCGCACGAGTCAGCTTCATAGAACGTGTAGAAATCAAAGGTAAAAGCCGGGAATACCCGCTCTATGAACTCACCGCCCTGCGTCAGGTTTGAGATTGTTGCGAACAGGCTAATTGTCCTGGATGTCCACATCAAATGGAGAAACTTTTGAGGTGTCTTTTGAGGCAGGATCTCTTTTAAGGAAATCGGCCAGCCGCGCTGTTGTCTGAACCAGCCTGGCAGACTTGATGGTGCCCGCCTGATCAAGCAGAGCGGCGCCGATTTTCTGCAGCTCAACAGTTCTTTCGGCAAAGCCTTGTGAGCGGGTGCGCAATTCCCATTCGCCGGCACTGGAAATTTCATCTAAAGCTCTGGTAAAGCTGAAAACAGCATATCTTGGATTTACATAGGGATAATACTTCGCGGTTTCGTTGCCGAGCCATACCAGCCGCTTCTGTGCAATATTCAACGGCCTCGGGTTCGAGTTGTCTTTCAGGTCGATTACTATCTGCAGGGCGTTGTTAAGGGTCTTAAGAGCCTTTGCTTCAGCATCACTAAGCATCAGTGGTCCGGCATCGGGAATCAGCGCACCGCGCGTTGCCTGATAAATGAACTTTGCTCCGCTTCGCCAGCTATGATCTTTGTTGACCATCGTGAAGTTACTGGCGTCTCCCTGATTGCCATAAGACCAGGTCAGCAGTCCGGCATAGCCTTTGCGGGCCTGTATCAGATAGGCGTTCCAGTTTTTGCTCTGTAAGGAATAATTTTCGTCAGGTTCCTGAGTTTTCGGTCCGCATTCACCGATTATTACCGGCTTGTCGAGCTTCAATTCGCGGGCATGCGGCAGATCGGGCTCGTCTTTATAAGAATGCCAGTCATAAAAATCCAGGCCAAGCCCAGAAAACCGGCCGGCCTTAACGTTTTTGTATTCATGCCAGCCGCTCGTACAGGTGACTTTTATACCGGGAATAGCCTGATGAAAAGCTTTTGCACATTCCTTGATAAATACCCGCATCTGTTTCCAGGTGCAACCAAGCTTAGGGTTCATGCCGCCGCTGAGAAAATCTATGCCGCCAATCGCACCATCAGCTTCGTTCATGATGTCGACGGCAAAAAAAGCCGGGTGTCGCGCAAATTCCTGCAAAAATGGCAATGCGGCATTTTTGAGGTAGCTTTTACGCACCTTGTCATCAGTAATGATGCGCATGTGTCGGCCATCCTGTTCTTCGCGAATCAGATGGTTAAGCAGCGACCAGTAAATTTTTACATGATGCCTGGCTGCGCAATCCATCAAAAAGCGGCAATTCGTCATGAATTTGTCGTCGAGACCGGTAACTTCATGATAAGGATAGGCCGGGTCAGAAGTCAGATCAGTCGTAAAAGTAAGGCCTTCCTGTCTTTCAAATGCCCAGATCCTGATAACCGGGCAACCCATCTTTTCGAGATTGGCAAACACCTTTTCGCAATGTTCCTGCGAAAACGTTGGTGACCAGCCGCCTTCAGCGTGGTTGATACCAATGTCGGCGCCGTAATTGTTATTAAACCAGGCCAGATTACTGCCAAATACAAAAAATCTGTCGATGCGGTTCAGCAGCTGTTCAGCTCTAACCGGCATGAGCGCTGCAATAAAGACGGCAAGAACAAAAACCAGGTTGGTAACTTTACGACTGGCCATAAAAGCCTCCGATTATCAACATCATACCCGGAACCATCAGTATATTTTATGATCATACACGAGTAACATAAAAATCGTAATAGTAGCTGTTTTTGCGTTGGCTGGAGAGGTTACACCTGTTATCATAGCTCAGTCAACGCTGACAATGTGAGAGCGAACTACACCTGGATAAAACAGGATGGGTAACATAAACGAAAAGACTTTGCGACTGCTGATTGCAGTTGTTTTTGCCATTCTGGTTTTTCTGCCGCTGGCGCTTATCTGTTCAGAACTGGTTGGTCTGGCCGGCCAGAAATACGATTATCAGGTGAAATTGCTCGAGCATGAGCTTAAAGAGCAGGTCGGCTTGTTCAGGGAAAGTCTGATCCCTCGTCTCTACCTGCAGAATATTTTAAAAGCCGGCGAAGCGCATATAGGCCTGACTTCAGAGACCCTTAAACGCCCGGTTTTTGCACAGGGTGTCGACCCGAAGCTTATTACTTCGGCTACCAGAATGCAGCTGCTTGATTTCTGCAAAGACTATGCAGATATCGAACCTTTGCTGATAGTTTCATTTAATGCTGATTTCGCTGCGATCTGGTCCTGGTTCAGCCCGGATATGAATACTCTAACTGCTCAATCCAGAAACGAGATTGAAAATGCATTGACCATTTATACTGCCAATCTGGCATCGTTTACTCCGGTTGTCGAAAACGATCCCGATGTGTTTCACCGTTTCTATCGCATGTATCCAGCGGCCTACGCTCGTTTTGACAGCGGTCAGGGTGCTGGCAGCCTTAAAAGGATTCATCATCGACTGTTTGTCGAGTATTTTTCCGAAATGGGGCATAGTCCCCCACATCATCAGGGTGTCTGCTTTGAGATGCCATCCTCCATGTATGGCAGTCGTCACATTTTTACCTATCATAGAGCAGTCAGCAGCCTTCGAAAACACATTTATGGTGGTTATTTCATCGCCTTTGCCGGGAAACAGATAAAAGTATCCGATGTGCTTTCAAATGCACTGAAGTGGCAAAACCCTGGATTTGCACGCCATTTACTGACGAGCGTTTCCCTGCCACTGAATCGGATCGTGCAAAATTCTGATGAATTGATTATGGCAGCACATGTGCCAACCGAATTGGCTGGCTACAACTCATTAGCAGCGCAGCCGCTGAAACTGCCACGCTATCTCGCTGTTTCTGCATCTTTACTTGCTATAAAAGCCGCTCTGCGAAAAGATTTGCAGCAAATGGCATTTCTACAAAAAATCACCACTCTTGCGACCTTTTGTGGAGCCATTTACTTCATCCTGTTTGGCTTTCCTCTGTTTTTCAGGCTGCGCGCACGAATGCTTGCTGTTATTACCCTGGTAATGCTTCTGCCTTATGCCATTCTGGGTTTTTTCTGCTTTGGTCTGCTCGACAGTGTGGGCAGTCTTAGTGAGCATGAACTTGAAAGCGAGGCTGGTGGCCTGATGTATCGACTGCATAATTATTTTGACGATCAGAAGCTGCAGTTTATGCTGCACATTCTCAAGGCAAAATTGCGGATGATGAAGGTGGTTGATGCGCCGGCCGATGAAATAATGCAGCTGCAGGCTTCAAAAGTTGTCAGTGACGAGAGCGAGACCAACCTGAGCTTTTTTCGTAATGATGGTGTCGCCAGAACCTTTCGCGATCATGGTTCACCAAATACTGATATCGGCATGATCGACATCCTTCTGCCGGCCAAGTATCTTGGCAATCTCGGTGTGCTGGACTCTGCCAGCGCTGGAATTAAAAAAGTTCAGCAGCATGCACAGATAGCAGATGGCTTCTTCGAATCATTTCGCCAGAACTATTATGAACACAATATTCTCAGCAATGAAGGAGTTGAAACCAGAGACATGCGCAAAATAGATAACTTTTCGCGCATGATTTATTATCTCATTCCTTCGCGCCGTGCAAAAGGCAGATCACATGTGCGCGCCTTTTCGATGACCGGAACCAGCAGCACAGGATACATTCTGGTGCAGCCAGATAATTTTTCTTCGCAGATTTATTCTGCAACGACTGAGCTTGGCGATCATGAGTTTGCCTTTGCCCAACGCCGTCCCGACGACACCATTCTGCGCTGGTGGCCTGAATACATCAATCCGGATGCTGAGTTGCGCAGTCTGCTTGATACTGCTTCTGTTGAGCGTCGAAGTGGATTTCAGAAAAAAGCAGATGCTGAAGGTTTTAAATTAAGCCATTACCGCTATTTCCCAGACAAACCTGTTGTCTTTGCCGGAACTTCCCGAAGCTTTCCCGACCGCTTTCTGCAGTTCAGCATCAGTGTTTTTCCGATACTGCTGATATTGATAGCAATAATAAGCCTGTTCCTTTTTGCCGAAATTCTGGCCGCCCTTTTTGTAAGCCCGGTCAAGGGGTTTCACAAGGCAGCCAGGCTGGTAAGTGCTGGTAATTTTCAAGTGTCGGTAAAGCTTGAAAAGACCGATGAGTTCTCGCTGCTCGCCGACTCGTTCAATCGCATGACGCTCGGCCTGCAGCAGCGCGAAAAAATGCGGCGCTTTGTTTCCGAAAATCTATATGAGCAGCTCGGGCAAAAGACCGTGACGGCAGCTCCCAAAGTTTCGCAGCTCACCCTTCTGGCCAGTGACATTCGTGGTTTTACTGCGCTCAGTGAAAAGCATGAACCGCAGCAGATTGTCAGTCTGCTCAATGATTATTTTACTGAGATGGAAAGCGCGATTACCAGCTGTGGCGGCTTTATTGAGCGCCTGGTAGGTGATGCGGTCGTCGCGGTTTTTTACCCGACATCTGAGCACGGCAGCGAAGAAATGGCTGCGCAGGCCGCCTTGCGTATGCGCGCCCGGCTGGCTCAACTTAACCGCGGTCGTGTTGTGCTCGGTCTTTTTACCATTGATAACGGCATAGGCATTGCTACCGGCACGGCCTTTTCAGGAATGGCCGGTGCTGATTCAGGGCGTCGTATTTTTTCGGTAATCGGCAAGGTTGCGCGCCATGCCGAACAGATCGAGAGTGCTACGCGCCATGTCGAATCGCGCATTCTGCTGTGCCCAGTTACTGCGCTGAAACTTGCGCAGGTTTTCAGGCTTGAAAATGCAACTGAACAATGCGGCATTGAGGCTTATGCGCTTTGTGCTCAAGGAGACAGCAGTGTCTGAACAGACGATCAGTATTAGACGTCGGATAAGTGGCCTGACATTACTGCTGGTCTGGGTTATGGTGTTTGCGTTGCCGGCTTTTCTTGTGCTGTTGAGCCTGAACTATCTGTTCGATCTTGCCAGAATCGCCAAACAGCGTGCTGTCGCTGGCGCAATGACGAGCGAGATGGAAATTTTCCGACAGGACCTCATTGTTGCCAACTTTATTCAAAACCTTATGGATAGCTATTATTCCGGGATATCAGAGCCACCGGATTACCGCGACCCGGCGTCAGCCATGGCCGGACTGGCATCGGCAACCGGCCTGCAGCCTGATGGCATTATTTGTCACAGCGCTGATACTGCTGATTTTGCCTATCATTTTACCTCTCTGCTCGCTGAAGAAATAAAGACGCTGCCGCGTAATCTGATGCGCCGCTATCTGGTTAATCTGAATCAGCAGCTGAACTGTAAATTCTACAGTCAGCAGGTCGAAACTGCTACCCGTGCAATGTTTCGTTTTGCCGATTCCGAAAAAACCGGCAAAGATCTCGACCAGTTTTTTCGCAGGGTTTTTGCTCTGATCACCGAGATACCGCTGATTCCGCAACGTGTTTCGAAATCAATTTCTTCGCAGCTCAGTGGTGTTGTTTACTTTTATTATAAGCCTTTCATAACCAATGAACCTGCAGCAAGGTTTATCAAAGGCGGTTGTCTGCTGATTTTTCGTGGTGCTGAAATTCCCTGGAAAAAGGCTGCGCTGGCGGCTGCCAGGCGTGCCTCGCCCGGACTCGTGCGCAGTTTTGTCGGACAGTCACATTCGTTGTGGAACAGTGACAAGAATAATCCCGATATAGTCACCAGATTTTACGAAGACAACGCAGGGTATCACCTGATTTCGACATTTTCGCAGACCAGTCTGATTGATCTGACACAGGGTGGCACTTTGTCACCGCTCAATTTGCGTTCGGTTGCCGAAAAAATGCCGTTACTGAAGGTTTCAGTGCCCTGGTCGCAGTTGCAGCATCCGTTATTGCCATGGTTGTCGCACATAACATTTGTCTGCCGGCTTTACATGCTTTTTGGCGCCTTTTTTATTTTGCGCTTTTTCTTTTTTGGTATCGAATTCAGAGCCGGCATTACCAGCAAGGTTGTTGTTGGCACCGGCTTTATGCTGCTGCTGCCCATATTGTTACTGCTTGCTGGTTTTCTTACCTGGCACCAGTTTCATCGTATTTACGGCTGGTATGTTGCAGAGGCACAGCAGAAAGAAGCCTATTCTGCCTTCAGTGAAGGTTTTTCAGGTTATCTGACAACTTTGCAGAAGGACATGTTCGATTTGTCGCAGAATGTTGATAAGCTGGTCAGAACCGGTCAGTTGAATATGGTCGAAAGCCTGTTCAGCAAGTGGCTCAAGCGTTCGATTGCCTCAGATCTCGTTCTTGACCTTCCCGGCCGCCGCAGGATCAAGGTTCTTTCTGCTTCACGTAATGTTGTCGAGGGCTCAGAAGAAGATGCTAACCGTCGCATAACCGGTTCTGCGATTATCAACGCATTTGACGAAAACGGCCGTTTTAACGATGTGTTTACTGAAGATAACACAAGAGACGCCATAGCAATCGATTCCCAGTTTGTCAGCGAGGTCATCAACCGCTGGGGACGTCTTTACCAGAATCTGCGCTTTCACAAGGGTAGTCGCTTTTCAACGGTTTATCTGCACGCGCCAGGCCAGAACCGGCCCAGCGCTCTTCTCAACATGAAGGTTGGCAATGAAGAACTGCTGTGCGATTATGTCCGTCGTCATTTTGTTCCGACGCCTGGTATGCAGATTGACTTTTTTCTGCTGCGCGATGATGACGGTATACGACGCTTTTACTCTTTGTTTGATGATCGAGAAGTCAACGAGCCTGATTTAATAGACAGCTTCAATCTGGCAGTAATTTCAGGTCAGCACAGCAAACGAATTGCCAACCGGGATCTGCTGCAGATTTTTGCGATGAACGATTATCCTCTATTACTGGTTATGCGCAGCAATAACGTAACCGGTCATTATGGCAGTCTTAATTTTGTCGTGCTGCTGCTGATATATGCAGCCATGCTGCTGGTTTTTGTTTTTCTGGTGTTCATGCTCATCTATCTTCGCCCAATCCGCGAATTTATCAGGGTAACAGAAGCAGTGGCGGCCGGCGATTATCAACAGCAGGTTGAACTCTCTCAGGCCGACGAATTTGGCGATCTCAAAACCACGTTCGATACCATGATTCAAGGCCTCGAACAGCGGCGCCGTCTATCGCATTTTGTTTCAAGCGAAGTAATCAAGGCGGTTGAGTCTGATTCGGAAGAAAGCATGGCGGTAGGCGGCGAACGTATCGACGCCACGATTGCTTTTGTGCAGCTCGAACAACTGCAGCATCTTCAGGCTGATGCCACCGCTGAGCAGATTTTCGCAATGCTCAGCGATTTTATTGCCGCCGCCGATCTCTCAGCCGGGCAGTACGGCGGCATTGTCGACAAACTTGTCGAAGATACGCTTATGCTGGTATTCAGGGGTAGCAGCGAACATCCCGAGCACGCTGTGGCCGCCAGCGCGGCATTACTCGATCTTGAACAAAAGATGCGCATAAACAGTATGCGCATCTGTGCTGGCATTGCAAGCGGCCCGGTCGTTTCCGGCCGTATCGGTTCACGTCTTGGCAAGCTCGACTTTACGGTTATC
>MFYY01000133.1 GCA_001787855.1 Candidatus Riflebacteria bacterium GWC2_50_8
TAACAATCAGGCAACTTACTGAAAAAATCCACGAGATCAGCGCCCGGGTTGAGGCTCCCCACCAGGCAACCGAAGCGGCCGCCACCAGCACCGAGAACAAAACATACAGGCGATCCTGAGTGCGACCGGCATTATAACAGCCGCGGCGGGCGCCACCCGCGCAGTCAGCGCAATAAAGGTAATCACAGTGAAATTCTTCATGGCCGGGCCAGGCACGGATTGCCCAACCGATGCGGCGACCGGCCAGAGCACCCAGTACGGCGGCGATCAAAACCAGATGTATCTGAAAATCTGGCATCAGCCTTCCTCACCAATCCAGCCGTTTTTCTTGAAAATGCGGCCAAGCATCTTGAACACAAGTTTAGCAGCCATAAAATCAGGGGCGATATTACCCGGGATCGGGCAAAGTTCGACCACGTCAAAGCCAACGACATTCTTCTCGTCGATTACCCGGTTGAGCAACTGCAGCGTCGGATACCACAGCATGCCACCCGGTTCAGGAGTGCCTGTTGCCGGCATTATCGACGGATCAAAGGCATCAAGATCAATGGTAATATAGACTTTATCGGTCAAACGCTTCATTACCCGGTCAATCCAGGCATTGTCGCTGCCAGTCATTTCGCTGGCCCAGATGATCCCGTCGTGTCCACTCTTTCTGATGAATTCGATCTCATCACGGCAGGTGTTGCGAATGCCGACCTGAGTGAGTTTCGCCAGGTCATAGACTCTGCGCATCACTGCGGCATGATTATATGGCGTGTTTTCGTAAGAATCGCGCAGATCAGAATGCGCATCGAGTTGCAGCACCGACAGGCCATCACCATATTTCTTTCTGACTGCCTTGACCGGCGCGGAGGTAATACTGTGTTCTCCGCCCAATACTACGGGAAATTTGCCAGCGTCAATTACTGCGCTGACCGCACTTTCGATATTCTGCAAAGTCGCTGCCGGTCCCTGCATATCAGGCTCAAGCTCAGGCAAAGTATGAACGCCACTCAACAGAGGTTCGCACTGCAGATCGAGATCGTATAGTTCAACCTGCCGTGAAGCGGTCAAAATCGCAAACGGGCCTTCGCGCGTTCCGGCACGGTAAGAGGTTGTGCTGTCATACGGCACTGGTATGATAACCGCGCGGGCATCTTCGTATCTGCTGTCTTCTTCTGCCAGCCCTAAAAAGTTGTATCCAGCCTTAAAATGAATGCTATCAAGACTCATGCTTCAACTCCAGCCTGTAATATTTTAATGCATAATAGCATAAATCGCCGCTGACAGAAACTTTCAGAAATTGCGACAATATCGACATTCATATACTTCGCTTCAGCCAGCTCTGATTTTTCAGGCCGATTTGCGTGATTGCTGAATTTGAGCCAGCAAACGATCGATCTGCGCAGCAAAAGCACGAGTCTCTTTTATACCGTATGGCGCCGGCCCGCCGGTTGTAGCGCCTGATTTGCGCAGAGTATCCATAAAATCGCGTATAAACAGACGCTCTTTGACATTTTCGTCGCTATACAACTGCCCGCGCGGGTCAACGGCCAACGCTCCCATGGCGACCACTGCGTCGGCAAGAGGGATATCTGCGGTCACCACGATGTCGCCAGCCCGAACCAGCTCGACAATCCTGGCATCAGCCACATCAAAGCCCTGACCCGTCAGCTCAAAGCTGATAAATTCAGAATCAGGCATGCGCAAAGGCTTGTTGGCAACAAAAATGGTTTTGATGCCTACCCGCTGCGCAGCACGAAAAAGGATGTCACGGGCGGCGCCAGGCAGAGCATCAGCGTCAACAAGAAGCTTGGGACGCTCTTCACAGATATCTGGCATCACCAGGCGGTCTTCGGCGAGGTGACTGTCAGGACATGCAAAAATGATAATCAGCGGTTCATTGCCCGTTCGCACCAGTTGATGGGCATATCCTTGCGGAACAATGAATACATCGCCGGAGGCTACTTTCAGAGAATGACTTTGCAATAGACCCGTTCGAGGCTCAGATCTGGCAACAGGCCCTGAATAAAGCGTGCCAAGGCCTGATACAATCTCGTAAACTTCGCAACCGCTTCCATGCATGTGACAGGCTACCTTGTCTGCAATCTCGGCAACATGCAGACGCCATAACGCATCGCCGGTGAGCTGAGCATGCCTGATGTTTGCAATCTTGTCTGGCTCTGCTTTTGCGAGGCTTTCTTGCAAGATTTCTATTGAGATATCAAAACCATTACCGGGAGACAGCCTGGCAACCGGCGCGCCAGCAGCCATTTGTGACAGCGCCTGATCATAGCGGTCCTTTTTCTGCACAGCTGTTATCATTGAAAATCTCCGTTCAATAAAGGCGACAGTAAACTGTCTGCCACCTGCAATGTTGTTATGCCAGCAAGGCCGGTAAATAAAACTCCGCTGAGATTACTCCCAGCGGATAGTCGTTCATTGAGGTTCGACAGCTATTTGGATTCTTTTTTGAGCTTCTTGGCTTCTTTTTTTTCTTTCGGACTCTTGGTTGGTTCTTTCTTCACTTCTTTTTTGGTTTTCAGTTCTTTACCCATTTTTTTCTCCTGATAGTAAAACGTTGATTGTTAACCCGGAAATTTCAAAAACCAGGTAAACCAGCAAAGCTGTAAGAATCAGCTCTCTTCAATATATACATCATACCCATCTGCACAAGCAATAATTCAATGACAAATACAGAAAAATTCCTGTGGCGCAGTTGCAAGCCATTGCAGGCAATTCTGCGGTTGGTGCGCCTGATTAAATCTGGTAGAATATAACTCTGCTACCGCAACTGGAGAATCACCTTGTCAACAATCAAGTCCGGGCTATTGCCAGAAACAGCGCAGGCACTCAACCTGCTGCAAGCTCTTATGGTCGCGCACAAGCAAGCTATCGTCGCGTTTTCCGGCGGCATGGACAGTTCTCTGCTGGCACTCGCAGCGCAGCGCTATATTCCTGACGGCTACCAGGCCATACTGGTAGACTCTGAATTCATGTCGGCAAACGAAATGCGCATAGCGCGAGCTATTGTGCAAAAACACAGTCTCAAATTCAAAGAAATAAGTGTCAGTGCGCTCGATGAACCGCTGGTCGCTGCCAACCCGCCGCTACGCTGTTATCATTGCAAAAAGGCGATTTTCAAAAAAATTCTCGCAGAAGCTCAGCCAGGTCAGACCGTTTGTGAAGGTTCGGTAACCGATGACAACGACGATTACAGACCGGGGAAAAAGGCTATCAAAGAGCTTGCTATCACCAGTCCGTTGCTCGAATGTGGCTTCAGCAAGGCTATGGTTGGCGAAGTGCTGCAATATTGGGGCGCAGCCAATCTGATCAGGCCGGCACAAAGCTGCCTGGCAACCCGCATTGAAACCGACACCCCGATTGATAAGGCAGTTTTGCAGCAGATCGAAAAGGCTGAAGAATTGCTGCGCAAAAACGGATTAACCTATTGCCGTCTGCGCCACCATAATAATCTCGCGCGCATCGAAGTCGCGCCAGATCAGATTCACCGCGCGCTCGATATCATTGCCAGTCTTGCGCAACCGTTAAGATCGCTCGGTTATCAGCATGTCTGCATTGATGCCGGCGGTTATCAAAAAGGCTCAATGAACCGCCAGACCGGGCAGAGTTCATAACACGCACTTCACAAATCAGCCCAGGTCGCCGGTCAAAGCCAGATAGAGCAATACCGCCAGTGATCCTATAATCATTAACG
Source organism: Candidatus Riflebacteria bacterium GWC2_50_8 (assembly GCA_001787855.1). Classification (GTDB taxonomy): domain Bacteria; phylum Muiribacteriota; class Ozemobacteria; order Ozemobacterales; family Ozemobacteraceae; genus Rifleibacterium. The sequence goes on from MFYY01000133.1 coordinate 3,701, forward strand.
CGAGGGCATAGACTCCCATGCTCCAGTAATCTTTCTGAATGAAAACACTGCGTGCCGTCAATGCCTTTTCCAGCTTGCCGAGATCAATGCTGAGACTGTTAACCTTAACGACTTTGGCGCCCAGTCTGAAAATAATCGAAGAAGGAAGATCGCCACTTTTGCCCTTGTGGTAATACATCTTTACGAGACAGTTTGACAGTTCAAACGATGTGGCAATACCGCCATTGACACTGGGCGGAACACTCAGCAGGCCATCTTCGATCACCAGATCACCGGGTTCGGGGTAACGCCTGGTCAAGATCCAGTAACGCATCGTCAGATAACCGACAAAGCCGCCAAACGCGATCAACCCTTCAGCCAGAAAAGTATTGCTCAGCCTTATCTGCAGAGCAATCGCCAGAACGATCACCAGTCCGCAAAGCAGGTTGTCATTCAAATTCAGTGGCAGACCCATGCGCGTGATTTCGAACACCTCGCGGTTTGGCACCATCACCGGCAATTTCTCCAGCTGTTCATCGTTGTCAGACATTCTGCGGTTCTCCTGCAATATCACTGGCAAGAACGCCTTTCATCTCAATCGCGTACTGGTGGGCACCGAGGCCGGTCAGCAGATGAACGACGCCTTCTTCGAGAACCATTACACCTTTGATGCCAGTGCTTAAGAGTTCTTCACGGTCTATCCAGTCCGGCTCACGAAGTTGCAGACGCAAACGGGTTTCGGCGCAAGCACTCACTGCCAACAGATTTTCGCTGCCACCGATAGCAATCAGCCACTTTTCGCATCTGACCCTGGCATCGGGATCAACCGGCACCGTCGGGAAGCCTGCAGCCGCTACCGTTGCTCGCTCTGGAACGGCTGTGCTGACAACTTCCAGCTCGGCTTCGTTGCCGGCAACGGCAAGATATTCTTCCATCTCGGTCTTGAGAATTTCAGATCTGGTCCCAAATATCGCCTGCAAGCCTGTGCCGACATCAACTACGCCGACCGCACCAAGCTGCTTGAGACGTTCTGGATTCGCGCGTTTCGTATCTTTGAGTTCCATGCGCAGCCGGGTAATGCAGGCGTCGAGACTGACGATATTGCTTTTGCCGCCAAATGCCAGCACCAGCTGGCGCGAGAACTCATTTTCGGCAACGCTGGCGACATCTACTTCAGGCACGTCTTCACGCCCCGGAGTTTTGAGATTGAATTTGACAATAACAAAGCGAAACACGAAAAAATACAGAAATGCCCATAAAACGCCTAAATAAAGTATGCCAAAGCCATTGGTCGACTTGGAAAACAGGAGAACGTAATCAATAAAGCCGTGCGAAAAAGTCATACCATGCTTGATGCCCATAACGATGCACAGGTAATAGGCTCCGGCGGTCATTACCGCGTGAACGCCATAGAGAAGCGGCGCCAGAAACAGAAACGAAAATTCGATCGGCTCGGTGATACCGGTAAGAAAAGAAGTCAGCGCTGCTGAACCCATGATACCGCCAATGCGAGCTTTATGTTCGGGCTTGGCTGTATACCAGATGGCAAGAGCGCCAGCAGGCAGACCAAACATCTTGAACAGGTAACCGCCGGCCATGTTGCCAGCAGTCGGATCACCAGCAGCAAAGCGATGCAGTTCACCTCTGATCACTTCGCCGGCAACTCCATATTCGCCAACTTCGAAAAAGAATGGCGCGTTCCAGATATGATGCAGGCCAAATGGTAGAAGAGCGCGCTCAACAACGCCATAAATGGCAAATGCGGTCGCCGGATCTTCAGAAGCGGCCCAGCGCGAGAATCGGCCGATCAAGCTGCCAACAGGCGGCCAGACAAGGCTGAGAACAAGCCCCAGACCAATAGCGGCGAAAGAAGTGAGAATCGGCACCAGCCGCTTGCCTGAAAAGAAACCAAGATAGGGCGGCAACTGCACCCGGTAATAACGGTTGAACAGCCAGGCGGCGATGAGACCAACAAGAATGCCACCGAGAACACCGGTATCTATTGACTGCATTCCCATGACGCTTCTGGTCGGATACCCGTAAAAAACCGCCATGACCCCCATGGTCGCTACCATCACCGCGTAACCGACCAGGCCGGCCAGCGCGGCGACACCGTCGTTATTGGTAAGACCAAGACACACGCCAAGCGCACAGATCAGCGGCAGGTTACCGAAAATAGCACCGCCGGCCTGCGCCATTACCTTGGAAACAATCTGAGGAATGACGCTGAACTTTGAGCTGCCGACGCCAAGAAGAATGCCGGCTACCGGCAAAACCGAAACCGGCAGCATCATTGATTTACCGATTTTCTGAAGAGTTGCAAAAGCGCTTTGCATCAGTTTTTTCATTTCTGATCACCTCGTCCGCTTTCCATAAGCTTTTTAAAAGCCTGTCGCACGGTTCTGGCATCGCTCATTCTTATTGCATCGCGCACCAGACCAGCACACTTTGCGGCAGACAGGCGGCGTATCACCGCTTTAACCGTAGCAACAACCGGAACATCCACGCTCAGCTTGGTTATGCCAAGACCGATAAGTGCGGCTATGCCCTCAATATCGCTGGCCAGGCCACCGCAGACACCCACTTCGATCTTGTGCTTACGCCCGGCCTCGGCTACGATGCTCATCATTCGCAAAATCGACGGATGCATTGCATCGATTTTACCGGCCATCTTTGGGTGTCCGCGATCCATAGCCAGAACATACTGACTCAAATCATTGGTACCGATCGAGAAAAAGTCGGTCTCGGTGGCAAAATTGTCAGCAAGCATGGCTGCAGATGGCACCTCAATCATAATGCCAGTCTTGATCATCGGCAACTTCATGCTGGCAGCGGTCTCGTGCAGAATTTTTCGTGCCTGCCGCCATTCTTCGATGTCGGCAATCATCGGAAACATTACTCTGACATCGTATTCCTGAGCAACCCGCAAAATGGCACGCAGCTGAGTTATAAAGATTTCTGGACGGTTAAGACAGACTCTGATGCCGCGTTCACCGAGAAACGGGTTTTCTTCCTGCGGGATCGGTAGATAAGCAAGCGGCTTGTCGCCGCCGACATCAAGCGTTCTGATGATTACCGGGCGCTCTTTGCCCATTTTGGCGGCAACAGCGAGATATGCCGTATATTGCTCGTCTTCAGAAGGGGCAACTGCGCGGTTCATGAACAGAAATTCGGAACGCAGCAACCCGACCCCTTCGGCGCCAAGCTCTACTGCCTGGTCTGCTGAACCAACATCACCAAGATTGGCAACAACACGAATCTCGATGCCATCGCTGGTAACGGCTGTTTCGGCAGCATGCGATTTTTCTTCGTCGCGTGTCTTTTCGTCCTGCTGCATGGTGTTTTCGACGATTTTTACCTCGTTGTCATCTGGCTCTATCGTTAAAATGCCACGATTGCCATCGACAACAACCAGTATGCCATCTTCGAGTTCAAGCGCTGCCGGGTCGAGGCCAACAATTGCCGGCAGGCCCATTGATCTGGCAAGAATTGCAACATGTGATGTCGCGCCGCCTGAGACGGTGCAACAGGCGACAACAAGATCCTTGTCGATATTGACAATGTTCGATGGTGTCAGGTCTTCTGCGATGATTACCTGCTTATCAGCGAGGCTGTAGTTTTTTTCTTCGATTGACAGCAGAATGCGCAGAACCCGGTAGCCAAGGTCTTTTAGATCGTTGGCACGAGCGGCCAGCAACTGGTTGTTGAGAGACTGCAGACGATCGGCATGGGTGGTAAAAGCGGCATGCCAGGCAAAGGCAGCGCTTTTTCCAGTCATTATGCCGCGTTCAACGAGCTCCATGAGTTCCGGGTCGTCAAGAAGTTCTGCATGTGCAGCAAAAATCGCGGCGCGTTCGGGATTGCCCGAGCGCTTGAGTTTGTCCTGCAAAGAAGACAACTGCAGAGTTGCGCGCTTAACCGCGTTGGTGAATTCTGACTGTTCGTATTTATGGCCACGGCCGGCCTCGGGAATATCATATTTTTCGCTGCGCAGCTTGAGCACCTTGCCGATGGCAACTCCGCGCGAAGCGCCAATTCCGGCCATTTGCCCGGCGCGGGTTATCTCTGCTTTTACAAATTCTTGATTCTGTTCGGCGGCAGCCGCTTCGAGGTTCTCGCCCAGTCCTTCAGCCAGGCGCGGCGCAATATGTTCGACAGCTTTTTCAGCATCTTCGCCGGTTGCGACCAGCACAACCTTGTCGTCTCTGGCAACTTCAAGTGCCATCAGGGCCGAAACGCTACGGGCATTAGCGCTTTTGTCGCCCTTGTGTATATGCAGTTCACATTTAAACTGGCGGGCCAGCCCGGCCAAAACCGAAGCCGGCCGGGCGTGGAGGCCAGAAGGGTTAACAATAACAATCGCTTCAGACACAACACGCTGAGAAGCGGCAGAGGCAGCAGCAACCGTTGCAGCAGAAGCTGTGACCGGCTCAAATGAAAAGATCACATCGGTGCCTTCTTCGACCACGCCTGTCTCGCGCCTGATGTTTTGCACGGTCTCCATATTAGCGACCAGAATCTGAGTCAGCAGACTGCGGGCATTGGTAGCGACAAAATCAGCGTTGAACTTGATCAGAGGCTGACCGACAGTTACGGTATCGCCCTTGCGAACCAGTGCTTCGAAGCCTTTGCCACCAAGCTTGACGGTGTCGAGACCAATGTGAACAAGAATTTCAACGCCGCCAGTTGTTTTAATAGTCAGGGCATGCGCGGCAGCATGCAGTTGAATAACTTCGCCACAAACTGGTGCCGTCAGGATATTACTGGTTGGATCAATCGAAACTCCGTCGCCCACCAGCTTTTGCGCAAAAACCGGGTCGGGCACCATTTCGAGAGGCAGAATATAACCGGAAAGCGGCGCAAAAATCTCTACTCTTTCAGAACCCGCCACTGCAGCCATGTTTTTCTCTCCAATAAAAAAGACTTTGCATCAGCTAGTTTAACAAACCGGCAAAGTAACTTCTACCCGAAAGATAGTACATAACGTTAAAGTGAATTTGCAAAAAGCTTGCGGGTTCAAGATTCGGACGCGGGGCCAGACCATACTGCCATATCCCATTCCTTACTTTAAGATGTTGGTCCGGCAGTCCAAATTCATTGGCTCTCAAATTTTGTGATAGAATTGTACTATAGATAACATAAAGCTGTTCAGATAGATTGCTTAATGAGGCTTGAGGTGCCAGATGAAAAAAATATGGCAGACTGCTGTACCCACCATTCTGGTCATTTTTCTTTCCTGTTGTTATGGGCTTGTTTCAGCTGAAAAACTCGCTCCATATCGTGTCGGTGTACTTTACTGGTCAATGAATATTCCCGGACAGGTTGCTATGCGAACAGGACTTGAGGCAAAGGCTGAACAAATAAACAGAGTGGCGGCAGCCTCCGGAACCAGAACTATTGAACTGATCTGGCGCATTGCCGGCGATGGTGAGGCCGGGATTATCAACCAAATCGGGCAGATGAACGAATTGATCGATCTGAAAGTAGATCTGCTGATTGTCCAGCCCACAGATAATGTTGCGCTTTCTGAAGGCCTTCAGCGGGCTAACAGAGAAAATATTCCGGTAGTTGCCTATGATCAATATATCAGTTCTGGCAAACTCACAGCATATCGAACCTCGCACAATTACCAGGCCGGGTGGTTAGACGGAGAGTATATTGCGGCACTTTTTTCAAAAAAGAAAAAGATGCGACTGATCCTGGTTGACTACCCACATGTATCTTCAACAGTAGAGAGGCTGAACGGTTTTCTCGATGCCCTGTCAAAAGCAGAGATTGACTACCTGATTCTGCAAACTTATCAGGCGGTTGAGCCTGTCTCAGGCAAACTGGCAGCCGAAAGAATCCTTAAAGATTTTCCTCAGCCCGACAGTTTCGACGTAGTTTTTACAGTCAATGACGGTGGCGGCCTGGCTATTGCAGAAGAATTGTTTAAGGCCGGGCGCACAGAAGTGCTGCACGCAACCATTGATGGTGACCCGAAATCAATAGAAAACATCAGAAAAGGAAGAATCACGGTAATTGATTCTGCACAATTCTGCGGACCTCTCGGCGAAGAGGCTATGCAGACCGGCTACAACATATTGCTTGGAAATAAAGTGCCTTATCATGCGCTGCTACCTGTTTTTCCGATTACCCGCGAAACACTCTCACAATATCCAGGCTGGACCGGCCCAATTCCACTGGTCATTAAGAAAAGCTGGAAATCTCTCGGCGACGACTGGTCAGGCAATCTGATTGTAGCGAAAGAGTGAGTTGGCGGTGAATTTGAGATGAGTAAATTTACTCAGACACTATGAGGAGGAATTCTGCTTGGTCCAGAATGGAAGTTACAGGCTGGAAGCGGTTGACAAGAAACTGGCCGCTTTCATGGGCCTTATCCTCCTTGCTTTAATGATGATCGTGCTTGTCGCATCGAATCATCTATTTAATCGTCTGCAAAAGGACTACAATGAACGACTTTCGATCGCAATAGCCGTCACCATAAGTGAATCAATCAATCGCATTAGCTTTTCCGGCAAATTTCATACCAGAAAACTGGTCACCGAACTAATTTCGGAAGTAAGTGAACTGGCCTACATCTCTGTGGAAAGCCTTGATAACAAAGTGTTTGCTCACAGCGATCAAACCAGAAATGATACGCTGATCCCGACTCTGGCCCAGGCAGAAAATCGTCAATGTCTGTCGAAACAAGCGCCTTTTGTAACCGACAAAATATTGAATGATCTCACCATTAACGAAGTTATCATTCCATTTCGGGGCGGGATTGATGACGACATAATGGGAACTGTCAGAATTGGTATAGATTTTACCGATCTTCACAAACGTCAGAACGACAATTTTTCAAAGCTGCTGGTTTTGATTGCGATTCTGACATGTATTTCAATACTGCTGGCTTACAAGCTGAGCAGATATTTTGGCAGGAGCATCAGATATCTTGCCGACCAGCTGCAGGGAATTCTGAATCATGCTCCAATGGGCCTGGTTATAAGTAAGGCAGATGGTAGCATTGCCATGGCAAGCAGAGAAACTGCAAGCCTGTTTCCAGAAGCCGGGCAGGCAAAGACTGTAGACAGATTGAATTCATCTCGTGGCGAACCTGGTCTAGCAGAAAAGCTCAATGACCTCGAAAAAACAAGTTTTGCCAGCGATGGCTATGTTGAAACAGAGCTCGAAATCTCGAATGACAATGATAAGCCGACTTTCTGGCAGATCAGCAAGTTCCCGATTGCCAGAGACGAAAATGGAAAAAACTCCCTGATCTGTTCATTTTTCAGAGATAACACAGAAAGACATATCGCCGAAAATCGTCTTAAAGAGAGCGAAGAAACCTTTCGGCGACTGTTCGAAAACTCTTCGGATGCGATCCTACTACTCAAAGACGGGCATTTTGTCGAGTGTAACCGGGCAACATTAGTTCTTACCGGCATGACCGCCAAAGAACAGCTTTTAGGCCTGACTACAACAGATATTGCGCCAGATATTCAGCCTGATGGACTTCTATCGTCAGAGAAAATGAGTGGCAAGATTCAGCAGGCCATAGAAGAGGGCTACAGCCGATTTGAATGGCTTTTTAAAAAGGCCGATGGCTCGACCTTTTTCGTAGATATGGCCCTGATGCCTGTTGCGATCGTGGGCAGTTCCATGCTTCACATGACATGGCGCGATATTACGGGTTATAAAAAGGCTGAACAGGAAAAGCAAAAGCTGCAGGAACAATTGTTGCAGTCGCAGAAAATGGATGCATTCGGACAGCTTGCCGGCGGCGTTGCTCATGACTTCAACAATGTTCTAGCAGGAATCATGGGTGCTGCCGAGCTTCTTAAGAAACCAGATATGAGCCCTCAAAAGCATGACACACTTCTTGAAATGATCTTAACCGCTTCAAATAAAGCCGCGGATCTTACCAGAAAACTACTGACCTTTGCTCGTAAAAGGGGAAAAGACAATAATCCTGTTGATGTTTCCAAAGTAATTGCAGAGTCAATTGAGATTTTCAAAAGAACTCTCAACCGCAACATCTCTCTTGACTATAAAAATCTGGCAGATTCAAGCATCGTAATGGGCGACGGGTCTCTGCTGCAAAGTGTTTTTATGAATCTTGGGATTAACGCCAGTCATGCAATGCCCAATGGAGGAAACTTAAGTTTCCTGATGCAAAATATCTCCCTTGACTGCGACTACTGCCAAAAAAGCCCTTTTGACCTGAAGCCTGGCAGCTTTGTTGAAATTGAAGTCAGAGATAATGGTTGCGGCATGCCCATGGAGATTCAGAAAAGAATCTTTGAGCCATTTTTTTCTACCAAAGAACTGGGCAAGGGCACTGGCCTTGGTTTGGCCATGGCTTATGGCGCGATTAAAGACCATGGCGGTGCCATAAATGTTTACAGTGAAGTCGGTGTTGGCACAGTTTTTCATATCTATTTACCGCTTGCTGAACATGCAAGCGTTAAACCGGCAGACGAACAAAAACTTATCCGTGGCTCAGGAAAAATTCTGCTCGTAGATGACGAAGATTTTTTGAGGTCGGTTGGCAAAACGATACTTGAGACACTTGGCTATGAGGCCGTTATCGCAGCCGATGGCCGCGAAGCAGTAGAAATTTTCGAAAAAGAGGCAGACGAAATTGCACTGGTGATTCTCGATATGATTATGCCAGTTATGAGTGGCAAAGAGGCGCTGATCAGACTGAAAAAGCGGAAACCGAACTGCCTTGTCCTTGTGGCATCTGGCTTTGCAAAAGAAGAGGAGTTGGCAGAAATGAAAAATATTGGTATTTGCGGTTTTTTGCGCAAACCATTCAGAATGGCAGAGTTAAGTCAGATGCTTGCCAAAATCCTTGGCAAAGATGCAACCAAAGATTTCCCTGACACAACAGATCATGTCAGGAAAATCCTGGATTAAACGATTAATTCAACAACAGTTAGTCGGTGTGACTGGTCACCTGGGTCTCGAGATAAATCAAATTAGCGCCCTGATAGAAGGGCAGCATTACCCATTCATTGCGCTTAACATTTATTCTGGTGTTGTAAGCTTTGGTAGTCTTAAGAGGCTTGCCATGAATGACAGAAGTGCCGTAAACCTGGATTTCAAAGGTGATGTTAAGATGATCCGGCGAATAGGTATCATTGAACCTGCAGGAAATCGAATAATCAAGCGACTCTTTCGGGGGATCGGTTTTTTCGCTGTCAGCGTTGTCAACTGCGATTCTGGCCAGCTTATTGGGAAGAGCTATTATCGCCGGCGCCGAGACTATTTTTGCCACCTTGCCGCGTTCGTTTTCATCAAGGTCAGCGAATGCCCTTATGTCGAGCGAAGAGTCCTGATTAAGCTGCCAGACTCTGAACGATATCTTGTGGGCGCGATCTTTTAAATCCATGCTTTCCAGAAAACTGAGATAGCGGGCAACTGCCTCTGGCTCGCCTTCAAAAATTATCTTGTTACTGTCGACTTTGGTGGTAACGCCGGGCGGCAGCTCTGATTCAGCGTTGCCGGAGTTGTCAGCAAAATTGGCCGGCGCATTACCACCGGTTTTCGCACGGGCATGCAATTCCAGAAGGTTGATTGCTTTTGTAGGTGAAAGCGACGACAGACGATAAGAGCTTTTGACATAGTTTTTACTGTCTTCCTGCATTGGCAGAATAACGAAAACACCGTTGCGGTTTTCGTAGCGCAGGTCAGTCATTTCACAGATCAGATCGAGAGCTTGCGCGATGGTTGCGTCAAGAAGGGTGATCGAGATCATTTTCTTAATCTTTGAATGCACAACAATGTTGGTATTAGATTGTTTGGCGATGATTTGTGCCACAACGGCCAGATCAACATCTTTGAAATCAAGTGAAATTTTCTTCTGAAAGCTGTCGGGAAGCTTATTAGCGCGAGCCTGCAACATTTCTCTGAGCGTCTTGATGGTTGCTTTCTCGGTTTCGTTCTGAGCGGCTATTTCGAGCTGCGCCAGAATTGGTTCAGCATTCGCACTGTCTTTGAGCGCGCGCAGGCAGGCAAGATGAAAATTGGCTCTGGTGGCTACTGCCGGCACATTGCTTTCGCTGCATGTTTTGAGAATCTGCTCAATTTTCTCATCGGGTCCAGTCGACCACAAACGGGTAATGGCACCGTCAAGGTCAGCATCCTGAGCCCAGAGGAATTGACACAGCAATACCAGCGACAGCATAAACACGGTAGCAATAAGTTTCTTCATAGTTAAACTCCTTTTTTGTTCTTAGCTATCGTTATTATCTGATTTTGATGTTTCAGTCGTATGTCGATCATGTAACAGGTTCGTAACAATTCATATTTTCAGGGTATAGCCAAAACCGCGCACGGTGAGTAAGGTTTCCGGCTCAGCCTGGGCTTCGATCTTTCGGCGCAGGCGGCCGATATGCACATCGACGGCGCGACTGTCTTCGAGCTCGCTGATGCCCCAGATGCAATCAATAATCTGTTCGCGGCTCAGCACCTGATTCTTGTTGTTCCACAGGTATTCAAGCATCTGCCACTCTGTCGTCGTCAGATTAACCCGCTCATCGGCGCAAGTGGCAACGCGCGCGGCAAAATCAACATCGAGGCGACCTATTCTGGGCGACCGGCTTTCATTGCCATTACCGGTTCTACGCAGAACAGCCCTGACTCTGGCGATCAACTCTCGTATCCGGAACGGCTTGGTTATATAATCATCTGCGCCGGCGTCGAGGGCCTTGATAATATCAATCTCGCGGTCACGCACCGTGCAGATAATTACTGGCAAGCTCATACCGGCACTGCGCCACTCCTTTAGCCGTTCAGCACCATTACCGTCAGGCAGATTCAGATCAAGCAGCACTATCTCAGGTTGCTGCAGCTTGAGCGCTTTTTCGCCTTCGGTAAGGCTGGCGGCCGCGACTGGCACAAAACCATCAAATTCAAGATTGTCACACAGCAGTTCGCGAATGACCTGCTCATCCTCAATTACCAGAATTCTGGTCATTTCCAGCCCTCCAGGTGGTTATCATCCAAATCCCTCCGCCATCTCTGCGAGTGGCATAAAACCGCCCGCCGTGCATCTGCATGATCTGTCTGACCAGAAACAGGCCGGTGCCGCTGCCACCGCGTTCCTGGCGATAAGGCAGACTATCGTTAAGCAAATCGATCTTGCCATCATTTATGGCGATTGGAAAGGCACTGCCACGGTCGCCGACCATTACCGAGATTTCAGCGCCTGAGCTGGCCTGGTGCGGACAGATCCGCAACACCAGCTGCCTGCCTTCGGCGGCGTGCCTGAGAACGTTTTCAACAAGATTAATCATCACCCGCTCAAACATGTCTGGATCGGCGATTATCTGAGCACTTCCTTCATACTGCTCGCTGATTTCCCAGCCAGTCATGCGTGTATTAAAGCGTATCATCAGGCTCTTAAGAGAGTCGCACGCCGCCAGGTTTTTCAGATCCGCACTGACCGCATTTTTGCGTAACCGCACTGAAAGCAGCAGACGGTCGAAAAGTTCGGCGGCCTTTTGCGTCTCGGCCTGCAACTGGTTGAGATAACGATTCTGCTGGTCTTCGGTTTTATAGCGTTTAAGCGCAAGTGTTTCAGCTAGAAAGCTGACGATGGTAATAGGAGTTTTCAGATCATGAGCAGTCTGCCTGAAGAACTGCTCTTCTTCGTCGAGCAGCCTGGCTTTTTGCAGCAACTGCCATTCGTGCAGCGCAAAAATAAAAAGTCCGGCGATTCCAAGTGAAGTCAAAAGCAGCAGCAGCAGAAAGCCCCCAGGAATCGCAGCCGGCAGCTCATCGCGCAACGCGACGCGCAACCCGTTAGAGTCTGCCAGCAGATGGTCAGAATCATCTGTGCCTGCGGTGCCGAGCCTCAACACGTCAGCAAAACCATTTTCCGAAAACCGCTGCTGCAACGCTGAAACGACCATCCCTGCCGAGAACGCAAACAAGCCGTCATTATGTCTCAGAATCAATGCATCATGCGTGTCATCGCCACGCCAGCCCGGCACAATCAGCTCAGAATATGAAAGCTGATAACAACTGAACAACAACCGCAGCCATGATCCGGACTCGGCTGGCAGACTGGTAGAAAACCAGTCTGCTGGCTTCTCAGGCAATACTGCTGGTGCCGGCATGTTGCGCAATCGGCTTAACCAGAGCCTGGCGGCTTCAGGATTGTTTTCGCGCAAAAAAGACTCGGCAACTTTTATCGTTGCTTCGGTTTTCAGTGTCCTGCCGTTATCGAGCAGAAAATCAAAATTTGAGTCAATGAGCTGAATGGCTGTTCGCCGCATTTCAAAGAAACTACCGCCGTTAAAATACTCGTTCACCAGAAGATGGCGCCAGAAACTCTGTTCTTCGGCGGTTGCATTCAGTTCAGCCTCGATAAGAAGAGCCTGCCTCTGCTCTGGTAAAACGGCCATTTTAAGAAAGGTCTGGCGGGCGCGACTGCTCTCGGGCGCTTGCAGCATGGGAAAAGTCGGCCGGGCAAACGGCAGCGGAATAGCGCTTCCTGGCACTGGCGCGCTGGCCAGACGCGCAAAAAAGTCTCTGCTGATCTGATCGAGTCGACTCATTTTTTCGCGGCGATTCTGGCTGGTCAGCACCTGTTCCTGAAATCTGAGGCTCTGGTAAGAAATCACGAACAGCAGAACAAACGACACCATTATCAGCAGCAGGCTGATAATGAATCTCTTACTGGTATTTGCAGACGCTGGCATGTCTGTTTACGATATCATTGTCGTACTGGCTGCAGCAATAAAATAGTCGCCATGCAAATCAGTATATACGCAAAAACTGCCCCGCCAGAGGCGGAGCAGTTTTATTTAAACCTGAATTACAATTCGAAATTACTTCAGAGAAACAGTTGCGCCTGCTTCGGTGAGCTTTTTCTTCATAGCTTCAGCGTCAGCCTTTGACAGGCCTTCTTTGAGGGTCTTCGGAACTGCGTCAACCAGGTCTTTGGCTTCTTTGAGGCCGAGACCGGTCAGTTCGCGAACGCATTTGATAACGTTGATTTTGTTGGCGCCATTGCTTTCGATAACAACGTCAAATTCTTCTTTTTCAGCGACAGCAACTGGGCCAGCAGCCATCATAACGGGTGCGTTAGCGGTTACGTCGAATTTTTCTTCAATAGCCTTGACGAGTTCGGAAAGTTCGAGAACGGTCATCTTTTCGATGCTCTCGAGAATCTGCTCTTTGTTCATTTTAACAACTCCTTAATAAGTCTTATGCAAATTTAAACTGCGGGCACCATGCCCTGCAGAAATTAAGTTCAGGCTGTCGGTGCTTCTGCCGGCGCTTCTGCAGAGACTGCAGGGGCTGACGCTTCTTCTCTTTTCTTGCGAAGAGAGTCGATAACACAGGCGAACTTGCGGATCGGGCCTTGAACGGCAGATGCGAGCATGCCATAAAGTTCTTTGCGGCCTGGAATTTTGGAAAGAGCAGTCAGTTGATTTACATTAAGTGTCTGACCATCCATAAAACCGGCTTTGAACGTGAACTTCTTGGCTTTGTCTGCGAATTCAAACAACGCTTTGACCGGAGCAATCGGGTCTTTGTAACCAAAGGTTACAGCGGTCGAACCCTTCATGTGACCTTCAAGGTCCTTCATCGGGGTGCTATGCAGAGCGCGGCACAGCAGAGTGTTTTTAACAACACGCAGCTCAGAGCCAGTTTCACGCACAGACTTGCGCAGAGCGGTCATTTCAGAAACCTTAACACCTTCACAGTTGGCGAGAACGACAACCTGTGACTTTGCCAGTTTTTCTGCAAATTCTTTTACGTAAGCTTCTTTGTTAGATAAATCCTTCAATGATTTCACCTCCTTCAGAGGAATAAAAAAACCGTTTCCGGCGCCTTAACCGGAAACGGTTCGATTAATAATCGTCCTGTTATCCAGTCTCGGCAGGGAGGCTGTTAAGCCAATTAGTTAAGACCTGCGGTCTACGACCAGTTTCAAATCAGCAGGATCAGGAAGAGGTCTTCTCTGATTCTACTCTTGACTCGTTAACGTCAACCAGGAACCCTGGGCCCATGGTCGAGCTGACGGTTGCGCTCTTGATATAGGCGCCCTTGGCACCGGCTGGTTTAGCTTTCGTAATAGCTTGGAAGAAGGCGAGAAAATTTTCTTTGAGCTTTTTGGCATCAAATGAAGCTTTCCCAAGGGTTGAGTGAATAATACCAGCTTTTTCAACACGGTATTGAACCTTACCGGCTTTAAGTTCGGTAATAACTTTGGCCACGTCCTGAGTGACTGTTCCAACTTTGGGGTTGGGCATCAGGTTGCGGGGACCAAGAATTCTACCAAGCTTCCCGACAAATCTCATCATGTCGGGTGTAGCAACGGCGGCATCAAAATCAACCCAGCCTCCTTCGATCTTGGTGACGAGGTCTTCGGCACCTACGAAGTCTGCTCCAGCGCTTCTTGCTTCTTCAGCTTTCTGACCGGCTGCGAATACTACAACACGGGTAGTTTTACCTGTTCCGTGTGGGAGAACAACGCTGCCACGCAACTGCTGATCTGCATATTTCGGATCGAGTCCGGTGCAGACGGCTATATCGATGGATTCATCGAATTTAGCAGTAGCGGTCTTCTTAACTCTGTCGAAAGCATCTTCTACGGTATAAACCTTGAGATGAACGAGGTCTTTGCTAACACCTCTGAATCTTTTGGAGTGTTTCGGCATCTTTTTGCTTCCTCCTTTCTTTAAAGGTCAGCCTGCCATAAACGGGCTGGCTTAATCGACAACTTCCATGCCCATGCTGCGGGCAGTGCCCTTAACAACGTTGATAGCAGCTTCGATAGAAGCGGCTGTCAGGTCAGGCATCTTCTTTTCAGCAATCTCTTTTACCTGAGCCATAGTCACCATGCCAACCTTGGTGCGACCAGGGGTCTGGTTGCCTTTGGCAATGCCAGCGGCTTTCTTCAGCAAGAATGCTACCGGAGGCGTTTTGGTAATGAAGGTGTAAGATCTATCAGCGAAAATTGAAATTTCGACTGGTATGATTGAATCGCCCTCTTTTGCCGTCCGATAATTGAAATTCTTACAGAAGTCCATGATGTTAACACCATGCTGGCCAAGAGCGGGACCAACCGGGGGGGCTGGATTTGCTTTGCCAGCCAGAATCTGCAATTTAACCATAGCTACTAATTTCTTGGCCATAACCTTTGATCTCCTTCTGAGAACTTAATCTACAAATTATCAGGCTTCTTCGAGCTGAATAAGATCAACTTCGATAGCAGTATCACGGCCAAATATGAACACGAGAACCTTGGCCTTGCGTTTTTCCTGATTGATTTCCTTGATAACACCGATAAAATCGGTGAACGGTCCATCGATGATCTTGACAGTCTGGCCTTCGGTGAACCCGATCGGGGTCATGGCTGCAGATCTTTGCGGGCCGCTGCCGGCAGCACGAAGAACAGTCTGCACTTCTTTATCATGCAGAGGGGTCGGCTTGCTGCCAAGTCCAACAAACCCGGTCACGCCTGGAGTGTTTTTAACGACAGTCCAAGTATCGTCGTCCATATCCATCTGAACCAGAACATAACCAGGATAAATTTTGCGGGTCTGCGTGACGCGCTCACCATCCTGCACCCGTTCTGCGCTTTCTTCGGGGACCATCACCTGAAAGATGCTGTCCTTTTTGCCGAGGAGCTCAATACGGTTTTCGAGGTTCTTTTTAACCTTGTATTCTGAACCGGAGTTAGTATGGATGACATACCATTTTGCTTTTAAAATATCCACGATTAGCCCTTATACCGTTCCGCCACCGATGATCATGGTCAATACCTTGCCAAACAAGATATCAAGCAGACCAATAAAAAGCCCAAGACCGATAGATGAAACTATGACCACTTTGGTCGATACTTTCACGTTCTCGTAAGTTGGCCAGGAAACACGACCGTTAGTTGGCCGCACTTCGATCCAGACTTCTCGTAAGAAGCGGGAGGTTTCTTTCCACCAAGATGCAATTTTGCTCATTGTGACCCTCGTTCTTCCTGTGGGGTATTCATTCAGGCCAAGAGGGAGTCGAACCCCCAACCCCCGGTTTTGGAGACCGGTGCTCTGCCAATTGAGCTATTGGCCTAAGAAAAAACCAGCTAACCCTTACTTGCCTTCTTTGTGAACAGTATGCTTGCGCTCAGCGCTGCAATATTTGCTCAGTTCGATGCGGTCGGGGTCGTTACGCTTGTTTTTCATAGACATGTAGTTTTTGCGTTTGCAGCTGCTGCAAACCAGGGTGATCTTTTCACGCATAACAGTACCTCGCTTAAAAAAGCCGACAGGGTCGGCTTGTTAAAGAATATCAGGGGGCGGAAGATTCCGCCCCCGGAATTACAGAGATTATTCGATGATCTTGGTAACGACGCCGGCGCCGATGGTGCGGCCACCTTCGCGGATTGCGAAGCGGAGACCTTCTTCGCAGGCGATCGGGGCGATGAGTTCGCACTGGAATTCAGCGCGGTCGCCTGGCATGATCATTTCTTTACCTTCGCCGAGCTGAACAACGCCAGTCACGTCGGTGGTTCTGAAATAGAACTGGGGTCTGTATCCTGAGAAGAATGGTTTGTGGCGTCCGCCTTCTTCTTTGCTCAGAACGTAAACCTGTGAGTGGAACTTGGTGTGTGGCTTGATGCTGCCGGGTTTGGCAAGAACCATGCCGCGTTCTACTTCGGTCTTTTCAATGCCGCGGAGGAGAAGACCAACGTTGTCGCCGGCCTGACCCTGATCAAGAAGCTTGCGGAACATTTCAACGCCGGTAACGGTAGTTTCGCGTGTGGCGCGGATACCAACCAGTTCAGCTTTTTCGCCAACCTTGATCATACCACGTTCAATACGACCGGTTACAACAGTGCCGCGACCGGTGATGGTGAATACGTCTTCGATTGGGAGCAGGAAGGGCTTGTCAAGAGCGCGTTCCGGCTGTGGGATATATTCATCAAGGGTATCAAGAAGCTTTTTAATGCATTCGCAATCGGGACCCTGACCGCCAGCAGTAACAGCCTTAGTAGCTGAACC
>MFYY01000134.1:0-20411 GCA_001787855.1 Candidatus Riflebacteria bacterium GWC2_50_8
AAAACCGACGTCTACCTGCCGCAAAGCCGACAGGGTGTCCTGCAGCAGCTGCTGGTCGACGGAGCGCCATTCCATTCGCAACTGGCGAATAGCATCAGCAGAAGAAGGGTTAATCAACAATCTGATAACAGGTTCGCCGCCCAGTCTCTTAAGGGCCATCAGAGCCGTTTCCATAAACTGATAATTAGCATAGTCGTCTGGTTTTTCTGATGATTTTACCATCAATCTGATGATAGATGGTATGCCGGCAACCCCGGAAGCCCTGACAACAAGCTCAACAGCCTTTGCCATTCTGGCGAAATCCATGTTGCTGTCAAGAGCATCGAGAGCATCTGGAGCAAGCTTGCCCATGGTCAGATGATCCATCTCAAGACAACCGGAAACATCGGCAAGAGCCGCTAACAAAGAGGGACGGCATGAAATATCAACATCGCGCATGGCAACCAGCAGACGATCAAGCAGCTTTGCACCCTTTTCCGGATGGAAGTAAAGAAAATCTTCGATCTTGCGGGCGGCGACCATCTGCACCGGAACCGTCAGCGTACTGAGCTTTTCGAGCAGAACCGCCATCGAGTAACCACCGAGATCGATAATATCGCAGACAGCGCCCGCCAGACGCTTCTCCGGGATTGTTTCGAGATTGGCGACCATGCGGCGCAACTCTGCAACGCTGTGCGGCTTCTTAACCTTTTTATTCATTATTGTTTCCTGATTCAGAGACATTTCAGCAGCCTGGACAAACGAACCTTGTCGATTTCTCTCAGGGCGCCGATATCGACCATCTTTCGGGTTTCAACCTTAAGACGCTCGCGTTGTGCAAAATTGAGGCTATCCTTGAGCACCATTGCGGGGATAACTGCATATAGCGAATCACAGTCGATAGCATGTTGCCAGAAGTTCCAGAACTTGGCGGTTTTGTTACGAATCAGCGAGTTCATCGCCGACATCGCTAACGCCTCAGCATTGCGCGCCTCAAGCCTGAGCACCAGGTCAAATTCGCGCTGCGCCGAAGAAAAGTCACCGGCAAAAAAGAAGGCTTTGCCGAACAGCATGTGATCTTCGATAAATCGCGGGTGGTAGTCACCGATTTTCTGCAAATGACGCATTATACCCTTGCTGTCACCTGTTGCCAGCGTCAGCTCAACCCTGGCGATAATTTCAACCAGACTCTCGATGCCATCGCTGAAGTTTTCCCAGATTTTCAGGGCGCGAGCTGGCTGTCCCTGCATGATGGCCAGGCGCGAATACCAGACAGCCAGTTCTTCATCGGTTTTATTCTTTTCAAACAGCTGCTTGAAAGTGTTTTCTGCAGTTTCGAGTTCATCAAGACGCATGGCTGTATAAGCGTATAAAAACAGCGCGTGCTGCTCAGCCGGGTATTCCTTGAGAATTATTTCCAGTCGGCCGGCGGCGCGGGCAAATTCTTTGTCGAAAAGATCAAGCTCAGTCATTGCCAGATCAAGCTCTGGCATATGGCCAAGATCACGCAGAGAGTCTTTCAGAATCGCGCGGGCAGCCTCGGTATCACCCTTCATCGCCAGAGACTTAGCGAGATCGATACGATGCCTCGGGTCTGACGGGCGGCTCAGGTGCACTTCAGAATAAATTTCGGAGGCCCGCCCGAATTCACGTGCCTGAAAAAGCAGATTGGCAAGCTCATCAGCAACCAGCAGATCTGACGGATCTTTTTTTCGAAGAGCTTCAAGCTCTTTTACCGCGATTTCAAGACGGATACGGCCATCATAAAGACCATCAAGAATGTCATAAACCGCGGTTTCATGTCGACTCAGACCAGCGTCGAGTTTGGCGGCGGCGGCTTTTTTGCGCAGCACCGGCAGACGACGGGCCATTTCATTATATTTTTCACGAAGAAGTGTCGGCGACTCGATGGTTTCAAGCCCCTTGTTGATGACCTCGACGGCTTCCTGGATTCTACCATCGCCGACATAGACATCAACAAGCTTTACCAGCAGGTCCTGATTGGCCGGCTCGATCATGATCGCGCGTTTAAGAGCAGTGATCGCCTTTTCCCTGCTGCCGAGGCGAAGCTGGCACTGATAAATACCCAGCAACGGCACAATTGAATCGCAGGCAACCGAACTGGCACGCCTGAACATATCAAGCGCCTCATCAAAGCGCTCAAGTTGCATCAGATCATCGCCAAGACGCAGCAGAGCCTCAACATCTCCGGCAATGACATCAAGGAGACCAAGCATAATTGTTACCGACTGGTCTATGCTGCCCAGATGCCGCAAACAAACTGCTATCAGTTTTTTGACATCAGCGTCTCCCGGTAACAAAGAAGCCGCCCGGTTGAAATGCGAGAGAGCAGTCTCGTATTCTTCGCGATAAACATAGGCTTTGCCGATGTTATAAAGCGCCATGCTGTTCTCAGGCTCAGTCTCGAGAACCTTTTTGAGCAACTTAACCGCGCGATCGGACAGGCCCTTCTGAAGACAGGCTGCGCCCAGATTTAACATAATATTGATATTATCAGGATCAAGCCTTAGCGCCCGGTCATACTCTTCGATTGCGTGATCGAACAAACCGCGCTGCTGCAGGTCAACACCTTTTTCAAAGAATTCCTGTGCTGTTTCCATTTAAAATTCCTCACCCCGACCGCCACTACCTGCGGTTCGCCGGGCAACTGTCGGGTTATTCTGCTGATCTTTAAAGCGTTCGAGATTCTCTATCATCGCCGTGTAGTTTTCGACTTCCTGGGGAGCGCATTCCTTAAACTTCGAATAGGCCTCGAAATACCGGTAAAAAATGCGGGCATTAGTGCTTCCCATCTTGTTCTTGGCAATCAGCGCCTCGGTGATTGGAATCATGAAGCTGTCTTCCTTGCCCCATTCCCATTCAAGGAAGGGCGTATCAAAATTGTTAAGATAGTCTGAATACAGGAAAAATACGGCATAAGGGTCATAGAGAAGCCCCATTATCTCTTCGAGGTCTTCTTTAACCGGGCGGCGGTTGCTGATGGCTTTTGGCAACCCGGCGGTCGCAATTACAGTCACCCCTTCGACCGCAGCCAGGCTTTTAAGCTCTGCCGAAAGCAGGTTGCATCTTTCATTAAAACTCATATGCGCCTGGTTACGCATAAGTATCTTGAAAATCGGGTCAATAATGACAGCCACTTCACCGGCCCGTTCAAGTCTGGTGCGTTTAACGTATTTTTTCACATCATCGATAAACAGGCGGCCGCTGGATTCATCAACAAGAATAAGGCGACTGCTCATATTTCCGACTGTCTGCAAAGCTGCTTTGCGCTTTTCCTCCATGTCAGGTCTTGTGACATAGGGGTTTTTGACATAGTCAATTGGTATCTCGGCAGCCTGTGAAACAATTTTTGAAGTAGCATCGAGGCGGTTGAGATCGAGACTGAAAAAAATTACGGTCAGGTCCGGGTTCAGGTTGGCGAGGTCCCAGGCAAGCTGGGTCGCAAAAGTTGATTTGCCCATGCCCACCCCACCGGTGACCAGATAAAATTCTTTCTGAAATCCGTTGAGGCGTTCCATCAATATTGGAAAATTGGTTTGCAGGCCGAGATAACTGCGCTTGCGTTCGCGATGATCGGTAACCAGTTCTTCCATCTCGGCGAGATGCGAGTCAAGAGTTCTGATATAGCCGGCGCTGCCTTGCAGAAAGAGACTGCGCAGCGACTGAATGCAGCTGCCCAGAATCTCAAAAGCGTCTTTTTCGCCGTGGATAATGCGCTCAGAAAACTGCACCATAGCGCGATGCGCATCAACTCTGATGTTGCGATCCCTGATTTTTTCGACAACCGGCTCGATATCGTCGAGCATGCTCACGCCGGCAGTAGCAAAAGGAGAAAGAAACAGTTCTCTGACCCGGTCTTCACCACCGGCAAGTTCGAGTCTGGTCTTTTTGCCAGGGCGCTCCTGGGCAAGCAGGGTTACCAGATTGGCCAGATTGATCTGCATGCCATCTTCGAGCAACTCGAGCATGGCGCCAAGCAAAACCCGGTTGGCTTCAGTGCCCTGAAAGTCAGTTATGGTAAAGTGGTTCTCTTCGAGCTGGCGGCCAATGACTACTGGCTCAAACACAAGGTTTGCGAGAATGCGCTCTTCGTCGAGCCCAACTTCTCGCAGATATTCGGCCAGATTGCTTCTGATATCCGGTCCACCGGTCGTTTTACTTTTGCTTTTCTGTCTCACGGGGCGTTGGCCGATTTTCTGTGCTGTCACATTTACCTCCGGGGTTTCGAAACATTCTAATGCACCTGCCGTACACTGTCAATGAGCATTCCAGCGATAGCGATCTATACGCTTGACTTGCCCGCAGATATTTGCTACCCATTCTATATCATTACACTCTGGCGGCACAATATGATTACACGAGAAGCAGACTACGCAATACGAACAGTTTTGTATCTGGCACAACATGCTGGCGATGGAGCTGTTGTCACCACAGAAATCAGCGAAAAGATGCAAATTCCCTACCGGTTTCTGCGAAAAATTTCGCATCACCTGGTCGAAGCCGGAATACTGGCCACACATCGCGGCAAGCAGGGCGGTATTTTTCTGGCACGCAAACCCGCTGAAATTTCACTTTTCGACATTCTTGAGCTTTTCGATCAACGCGCCATCAACCTCAACATCTGCTGCCAGGATCTCAGCGCGTGCGACCGCAGCAACCTGTGCCCGATACACGAACGGCTGGAACTCCTGCAAAAACGTCTGAGAGCCGAATTCGCTGACTGCTCTTTTGCCGACCTGCTTGGCAATGATCGACGAAAATCTGCTACAGAGGCTTAAAAATCTGGCGCAACTGTTCTGACCTTGCGGCATCAACCTTTTCAATTGAGGCCCAGTCTATTTTCTGGCTCAGCATGTTTTCGAGATTCTCGCGCAAAGGCTCGTTGCGAATTGCCGACCGGGCAAATACTGCCTTGATTACCGTAGTAGCAACCATGGCCGTATCAATCATTCCCTGAGGCTCGATAGGATTCAGCGCGATAGCCGAACTGGCCAGTTGCATCATCGGAAAAACCTCTGCAACCGACTCTGGCGCGCTATCAACCCTGATGTTTTTCAGTTCCAGCACAGCCGTTTTCTCTTCTTCTACAAAAAGAGCGACCTCACGCAGAGCAAAGAGTTCATCGGGAGCAAACACCGCGACACAACGACTTTTTTGTTCAGTCAGACCCGAAAATAATAGAGTATCTGAAGCGGCATTTTCGACCGTAATGTTCTCGCTGACGCGCGAAAACATCGTTTTAAAATCAAGTTCGATGCGATTTTTGATTTCGCCAGCGACCGGAATGTTGAAGGCAAACTGCGCGTTATATTCGGTTCCACGCGGCACAAGGTCGAAAGCAACTCCGGCCGAAGCGATAAGAGTGAGACTGCCGGCGAAAGGATCGTTGATCATGGCGGTTCGCCCGATGATAATCAAGACCGGAGTCTGGTCGTAATTATCGAAGACATGCAAAGAATACTTATCTGGAGCGCTGTAGCGCACCTGACACAATATACTCAGCGGCATCGGCAGATTCATGTGCATATCGAAAGCCAGCGACTTAAGTTCGTCGCCCGGCAACCTGATGTCTCTGACCAGCTCTGAAATTTTTTCCGGTGGCGTGGTTTCGGCCATGGCTGCGCCAACAAGACACACAAGCATTAACAGAGCAATTGCAACAGTATTTTTCATCTGGTTTCCAGCTTTCATAAAGACTTTCACAGGCACACCTTTTAAATTCCAGCGAGTGACACAATAAATTGTTTTCGATTATACATTTGTTTTGCACGCGCGGCAATTTGCGCTTTATGCGCAAATTGCATGGCTAGAATGACAAAGAATTCTTGCACTAATATGTGGCAGAGGACTTAGGTGGTTTTGATAGATTCAGACAGCATAGCGGCGGCGGCGGAAGGGTCAGCCAGCAGGGTTTTCTGGTGCGTGTAGGAGACGCGACCGGGGCCGCCGCCGGGGATTCTTTTGACATGGGCGACATCAGCGCAATCGACCGGCACTTTACTGCTGTTGCGGGCGAAGCTGAACCAGGCGGCAAGCTGGGCGCCGCGATGCAGGTCGGTTTCGCTCACTTCGCCTTCGGCTTTGCGTAAAATCACGTGGGCGCCCGGTACATCGTTGGCGTGAAACCAGTAATCGCCGCGACGGGCGAGCTGAAAGGTCAGGGCATCGTTCTGTCGGGCATTGCGGCCGGCGTAGAAACGGCAGCCGTCAATTTCGACAACAGGTTTGAAATCAACGCGCTTGCGGCCGCCACGCGGGCTTTTGTCTTCCTTTTTGCTGGCTTTTTTACCGCCCTTGTGGTTCGGGTGGCGATCTGATTCTGCTGCAGATTTAATCAGATCGGGCAGCAGATCGGCTTCTTGCTCGGCTGTTTCAGCGAGCCAGAGCTGTTCGCGCAACCAGGCGAGTTCGTCGCCAAGAATTTTCAGGCGCTTTTCTACTTCGGCGATTCCACGCTGCGACTTCTTATAGAGATTAAAATAGCGTTGAGCTACGGCTGCCGGGGTTTTTGCTGGATCAAGTTCGATGCGTACCAGTGCTGAGGTATGCCAGTCTTCAACTTCAGCAAAGCGGCTGCCTTGTTTAATTTGATAAAGGTTGGCAACCAGCAGATCGCCATGATGGCGATAGTGTTCTGATTCAGAGTATTTTGTGAGCAGGTTGTGCTGGTCTTCGAGCAGCTGCTGCTTTTGCCTGACCTCGCGGGCGAGCATATCGACGCAGCGCTTTTTCTGATCAGCGAGGCGACGGGGCAAAACAATGTTGCAACCGACCCAGTTCGCCGCGTCGTTAATCTGCGGAAAAACCTGTAGTGAAAGCGATTGCAGATGTTCGAGCCGGTAGCCTGAGATGGCTTTGAGCTTGCCATCGCGGCAGTAAACGTAGGCCTGCTGATCTGCGAGCACCTCGGCAAGAAGCGCGCAAAAAGTTTCGGCGGGATTCTGGCTGCTGCATGTTTTCAGGCGGAAAGACAGCTCGGCCTGTAAAATTGGCGAAAGGGCGCCGATGTGGTTTTTCCATTCCTCAGCCGGGGCAGCAAAAATGCGGTTCAAGCTTTCAGGGGCTGTGGTAAAAGGATTGTGCAATGGCATACTTTCGGGAAGCCGATAAATCGCACCAATCAGATTATTTGAGGTTCGCGACAGGCGATCGAGAATTTTGTGGTCGGCGTCGCAGATAAAGACGTCGGCAATGCGTCCGGTAAGCTCGCAGAAGAGGTAGTAATCGCTGCGGTTGCCAAAAAAGCTGTCGATAACGACAAAATGCAGACTGACAACCCGGTCGAAGCGACCTTCAGCCTCGCTGCCGGCAAGCTCAACACTGAGCAGTCTGCTGTCAACAAGCAAGCGATTGATCGTGCGCACCAGCGATGAATTTCTGTCGAGCTCTACGACGTTTTCGGTCAGGCGCAGTCCCTGATCAGGGCTGTCGAGATTAACAACCAGATCAGCCCAGTCTCCGCTCTTTCGCTTGAGCCGAAGCGAAAAACTTCGCCCGCCGCTGTCTACGGCACGCGCAAGAAGCGGCCGATCGCTCAGTTGACCGGCCAGCTCAGTAACATGTTTTTTTAAGGTCAGATAATCCATCGTGCCTGCTTATGACGAGAAAATTCGCGGCAGAACCCCAGGCACATTATCTGATTACAGCCGGGTAAATGATGCTGCCGGCAAAATTGAGGGTTTGTCTGGCGTCTTTGCCATCTCCGGCTCGCCAGGCGAGGCCGGTGCTGCCTTCTGAATTCATGGTTCCGTATATCCAGTGAGCGTCAACGTAAAGCATCGGGCCAAAGAACTCAGGATCGCTGAGCTCGATAACTCCCTTTTCGCCTGATGGAAGAGTCAGCTTCATTGGTGAGCGCTCTGTAGCACCGCGAACTGCTGTAAAGAGCAAAGAGCGGCTACGATCTTTCTCGGAAATTACAGAAGGCATTACCGCTTTAAAGCCCATCGGTTCGCCTTCAGCGTTGTAGTAACTTTCGCCGCCGGCAACTCTGACATGCTGCTGCTTTTTCAGGTCGTACATATAAATCGTCGACTTTGACAGGCGGCCAACTTCCGGGTCGGCATATTCTGCCAGTACATATACAATCAGGCTTTCAGAAACCCAGACCGGGCGGTCGACAACGGTTGTTGTTCCGCTGTTTTCGCTGGTTTTAAGGCGTGTGCTGTCGACAATAGTCTGCTGAACATGAGTGGTCGGGTCGAGAATTACAATAGACGTACTTGCCCAGGTTACTTCCGGATCGGGCGCGTACTGCACGGCAAGTTTGCTGCCGTCAGGCGAAAAAGCAGGGTTGCCATAAGCCCCCATACCGGCGCTTATGTTGGCGACTTCGCTTGCCTGACCTTCCAGGGTCATCAGATAGAGAGACCTGGCACCTTCGCGGTCTGAAACGAAAGCAATCTTTTTTCCATCCGGCGCGGCAGCTGGCATCGACTCTTCAGCAGTCGTCTGGGTGAGCCGAATAACCTCGCCGGTTTTGAGGTCGGCACGGTACAGGTCATATTGATTATCGCTGCTACCGCAGAACACTACCTCGGCAGCTTCGCAAAGAAGCGGAGAAACAGCAGCAATAGCTATCAGCAGAAATTTGGCGATTTTCATTTTCCCTCCTGTTGCAGAGCTTGACGCGACTGCATCTGCCGGCAGATTTAACTCGATCATTATAGCACAGAACTCGATTTGTTGTTTGCCTGGCAGGCAAAGCTGTGTTAATATTGGCGCATGGCTTACTATTATGCGATTCCGGTTTTTTTGACGCTGCTTTTTGCGTTCTGCTATCTCCTGGTACACGTGCTGCTGGGGGCTTTTGACCGTCTCAACTTTTTCTGGGACTGGTGGGATGCCAAGCGCAAAGCTTTTCCACTTTTAATTGGCGTAGAAATCGCTTATTTTGCGGCAATCCTGTATTACATCGTCTACTGGGAACTCTCAGGCAACGTGTAGACTCTCTGCTTCGCTAAAGCTACGCAGGGCAGGCGAGAACTATTGCCGCTTCGCCGGGCGCGAAATAATAGCGTATTGCTAAAACGGCGACGGGCTTTTATAGTTAAGACATGACTCCCTATACCGGACAGCTCGAACCTTTGATTACCGCTGCAGCAGGCGCCATTCTGTTCTGGGTGCTGGGTGCCCGCCTGACCGCAAACATGCGTTTCGAACTTGGCCGCGGGCGTTATGCCGGAGCGTTTCCTTTTCTCGGGGCTTTTATTGGCGCCGGACTTGCCGGTGGAGTTTTCGTACAACAAAGTTTTCAGGCACTGGCAGCGGCCGCGATACTGCTTGCGATAATCGGCTTTTTGCGCGACCGACAACGTTTTTCATATCTTACTCTGCTGCCATGGGGCGCGCTTATTATCATAACGAGCCTGTTTGCGGCAACTGACGCGGCAACCAGCAGTATTTTCGTCATTTCGGCGACGCTATGGGCGATTCTGATAATTGTCTGCCTCAAAATTGCTGCGCTCGTTTATGAAATGCCGTTTATCCTGCTGGCAACGAGCGCTTTAACGCAATTCATCTATTTTTCGCAGCATCAGTTCACGCAAAGCGCAGTTCTGGTTAACCTGGCGCTGCTCACCTCGTCAGTACTCATGCTCCTCTATTCGACTGGCGGAAGGCGCGTTCTGACTGGCAGCAGCGGCATTTTTACTGCCGGTTTTCTACTGGCAGCTGTTTCGCTGCTAGAAGGGTCCGGGAGTATGCTGCTGTTCGGACTGTTCGTACCTTCTATGGTCATTTTGTTTCCGTTTGCGCTGATCAGCGGAATGATTGTGGCGTCATATTTCGGAAACCGTCTGCATCACGGCAACAGTCGTGAACGGCTTTATGCCTGGTCATTGCGCCGCGAAAAGACGGTTCTTTTTGCCGGGCTTTTCTTTCTCTGTCTGAACTTTCTGGCGCTGCTGGTGCTCATCGACGCGCCGACCCCGGCTTATTTTGCGCTGTTTCTGCTCTTTGTGATCTCACTTTTTGTTTTTGTCAGCACTTTTGCCCGCAAAGACGCTGGCAATAACGCGCCAATGCCGCGCCAGATCGAGATACTTGGCATTGCCGTAGATGCGGTCGTGCCGACAGATGTTATCGAGCGCATTACGGGGTATCTGCAACAAAACATGCCAACGCCTGAAACTGCAGCACAGGCCATTGAAAACAACACAGACAGCAACAGTAGCTCGCTGTTTCATATCGTAACTGCTGATTCACTGGCGCTGGTTCGGGCCGGCGAAGAGATTCGCTTTAAAAGCGCCATGCAGCGTGCAGCTCTGGTCGTGCCAGATGGCGCCGGGGTGGTCTGGGCGGCCGATTTTCTCGGCACTCCCCTGCCCGGCCGGGTACCCGGAGTCGCGCTGGTTTCGCAGATTTGCGAAGCCGCCGGCAAATATGGCTGGAAAATCTTTTTTCTGGGCGGCAAAGCCGGAATTGCCGAGCAGGCCGCCAATACGCTTAATAAAGAGCACTCGATAAATATCTGTGGCATTGAACACGGTTATTTCGCACCAGATTCAGAAGAAGAAGAAGCCGTTCTCGAAAGAATCGCGAGAGCGCGACCGGATATCATATTTGTAGCGCTTGGTGTGCCCCGCCAGGAGTATTTCATCGCGCGTCTGCGCAGTTGCCTTAAACGTGGCGTTGCCGTCGGCGTAGGGGGAAGTTTCGACGTTATATCGCAAACTTTGCCAAGAGCGCCTTACTGGATGCAGCGCTTCGCCATCGAGTGGCTTTTCCGGCTCTGGCTCGAACCTCGCCGTTTCATGCGCATGCTCGGTATTCCAGTCTTCGTATTACAGATCCTGCGCCACAAGTGGAATAACAACCAAAAACCATAGCTATTCGCTCGCTTGAGAATACTCTTTCGGGAGCAGATTGTATCTCACAAAGACACCAAGAACACAGAGGAAGTCATATTTGCCCATTTATTGAACGAGTGATTCCGTCTCTCATGAGAGCAGCACCAAAATTCAAAAGATAGCCCAATTTCAAACCAGTAAGCTTCAGATAAGTCAGCAGTTGTTTTTTGTGCGCCGGGTGACTGCTTTCAACCGACTTTAATTCAACCATGACTTTTTCATTCACAATCATATCTGCTCTAAATCCCTCTTCGAACACCTCTCCTTCAAATTCGAAGGTTACGGGCACTTGTCTTTTTACGGAAAGTCCTCGCCTTTCCAAGCTACGAGCCAATAATTTTTCATATACCGACTCCAGCAGTCCAGGTCCGAGTGCTTGATGTAATTTAACCGCACAGTCAACAATAATTTGCCCAATCTCATTCTCGTTCATCCTGGCCTCTCTGAGAAAGTAATACTTGCAGAACCTCTCGAAAAAACACTGTGGCTTTGTGAGAAATCTTTTCCTCTTATAACAGAAAGCCGGGGATTCAAAATCCCCGGCTCTGGTTGTCGTTAACGAAGTCTTCGGCTACTTCTTTTCGGGAGCCTTTTCGGTGGCTTTTTCGTTAGCCTTTTCGGACAGCTTGGCCATTGTGGTTTTGAACTGTTCGGCAGGAACGGCGATAAAGATTCTGGCCATGTTTTCCTGGTTGTCTTCGACCTTGGCGTTCTTGAGCAGTTCGGTCATTTCAGGAACTGAAGCTGTCCAGCCGCGGAAAGCGTCGAGCAGGTTGAGCATAGCATCAGCAAATTCCGGCAATTCGGTCTTCTTTTCGACGAGACCGGTGAAATCCATGGTGAATTCTTTGTCATAATCTACCGAGAAGAAGGCGGTCTTCATGTTCTGCAGGCCGGCAACCGGAATTTCAACGCGGCTCTGCCAGTTAGGAGTAGTTACAACTGCGCCCCAGAGTCTGGCGTCGGTGTCGACGCGTTCCATCAGGTGAGCAAAGGC
Organism: Candidatus Riflebacteria bacterium GWC2_50_8; assembly: GCA_001787855.1. Taxonomy (GTDB): domain Bacteria; phylum Muiribacteriota; class Ozemobacteria; order Ozemobacterales; family Ozemobacteraceae; genus Rifleibacterium. The sequence goes on from MFYY01000134.1 coordinate 11,848, forward strand.
TTTGTTGGTGTTAATATTTTTAGCTTTGCCGGTGCTGAGCTGGGAAACCTGCTTGAGCACTTCTTCGGCACCGAAAGCCATGGTGGTTTCGTTGATAAAGATCATGTTGCCGTTGGCGTTGAGTTTGTTTTTAACAGCCTGCAGACCATCGATTGTGGTTATTTCAAAGCCCGCCGACAGGTCTTTGTCGGTCTGAATGAGTTCGGATATCTTCTTGGCTGAGAAAGTGCCGTTAACGAGGATGCAGGGACGCTCTTTGCCATCGAGAAAAAGCATTACGTTTCTGATGTCGCGTGCGGGTTCGATGCCGGCGCGTTTATAGAAATCAACCAGTTCGTTCGAGTTGGTCTGGATCTGGGTATCTACAAGAGCTTTGATTTCGGGCTGCGCTGCGATAGCAGCAAAATCAAAATTAACGATCAGGTAGGCATCGCTCGGAACAAGCGGTAACAGCACGTTGCTGTAAGCAGCGATAGTGCTGAATACGAATAATACGGCGACAAGTAGAAATCTGGCTTTCATGGGTTCCTCCTCAGTAATCGGTACAAAATTAACTCTCCTTGCAAGATAAGGCCAACGCGGCACAATGTCAACTTTCACAACCACAAAATCTTGAGCAGGAATTTCATCTCACAAAGACACGAAGGCGCAGAGAATTTTATAATTCCCCATTTATTGAGCGGGTTATCCCATCTTTCAGTTGTTATTCTTTGCAGGCTTAGCAACTTCTGTCAATGACTCGCTTATTTCGTAAAGAAAATCAGGTGAAAAGTCAGCGTTGTTAGGCCAGACAATAGTGTCGATGTCAGTGTTAACAACAACCTGCCTGAAATACTGAACATCTTTCAAAGGCTCAAAAATTTCGCCAGAGAGATGTGGCCGCAAGTCGACCCGCCGCCGTTCACCATTATCAAAACACAACTCCAGAACATATTCTTCCAGACACTTTACGCCTTTTACCCAACGCATATAAGCTCCTATTCAAGCGGCGTGATTTTTTTCAGCGCCACTCTGTTCTTTGCAAACTCCCAGTTTTCGAGCAATTCTTTTCTGTGTTCAAAAGCCCATTCCAGAACCATTGCAGTTACCCTCTTAGGAAGTTCTCCTTCAATAATCCTCAGCTCGGCAATTGAAAAACATGCCCGCATATCTCCATATTTTGCATGAAAATGCGGAGGATCATGGTCATCATAATACATTACGATAATAATCCCAAAGAACCTTGCCAGCTCAGGCATTGTTTCACCTGCTTTAAAATAGCTGCAGTAATTATAGCATACCAGCAAACATGTTCAAGTAAAAAACCCGCCGGGCGGGTGCCCGGCGGGTTTAGAGTTCAGATCACACCTGGTTATGAGACCAGGGTTTCTACTAGCTTAGAACTGGCTGTAGATTTCAGTCCAGAGCATGCTGTAGTCATAGTCGCCATACAGACCGCCACCGGCTTCAATCTTCTTCTGGGTAGTGGTAAGAGTCTGAGCATCGCCAGTCATTTCAAAGTTGGTGTAACCAAGTCTGATTCTGGTGTTTTCAGCAAGCTGATAGCGATATTCAAAGGTGAATACGGCTGCTTCGCCTTCGGCGGTCATGAAGTTATTCCATCTGTCATAAGCAGAGTTAGCACCCTTAGCATCAGCAGCATAAAGAGCAGCTGTAGTATCACCATTAGCATATTTGGCCAGGTCGTTAGAAACATTGTCATCAAGTTCATCAATGAGGTCGCCAGCGATTCTGAAGTAATGCTTGGTGTTGCGGGGGCGGAATTCAGCCTGGAGTTTGAGAACGCCCATGTTCATCAGACCATTGCGGAAATAGTTGTTGCCGCGGCTGATGTCTTCGTATGGGGTTTCGATTCCATCCTGATATCTCTGGTCGTTATCGAGAGCGATAGCGCCTACTGATTCGTCATCAGCAAAGGTATAAGCAAGTTTGGCTGCCCATTCTTTTTTGCTGTCCCATTTTACTGCTACGTGACCCATCCAACCTTCCAATTCGGGCTGAATGTAAGGAGTGGCGGCGTTTGCAAGAACATCAATTTCATAACCAGTATAAACAAATCCAAGGTCATAATCCCAGTGACCGTTGTTGCCGATTGGGCCCTTAGAACCGAATTCAACGTCATAGCGGCTGTCTTTGGTCTGCTGGAGAGTTGTCCCGATTACAGTAGCGTCGTTACCAAGTACAATTCCGAAAAGATTAGTATTGCCTGGGGCAACAAGAGGATTCATGTTATTGGTCATGTTGATGGCGAGAGTCGGATCATCCTGAGCGTAGATGCCCAGATAGAGGTCGTGATCACGATACTTGGTGCCGAGATTGAGGTTCCAGATATCGCGGAAGTCAACACCAGTGGCGTTGTCATATACTTTGCCCTGATGGCGGTCATAGAGAACCTGGAATACTACGTCAACATCGCCAGAGCGCTTGTAGAAGCGGATAGCATCAACATAGTCGTTGAGGAGAAGAGCATGGCCGTGAGTGTAGAAATTGCGACCGAAAGTGAAGTCGCCACCGAAGCGGAACATATCTTTGATATGCAAGTAGGCGAGGTCGATGGTGTCGTCAGACATGGTGAGACCACCGATACCGGCGCTACCGAAACCACCAGCCATCAGGCCGGGGTTAGCAGCAGGATTACCTTCGGCAGCCTTGGTGAAAACATGCCAGCGAGCTACGGCAGTGATGTTTTCATCAATGTTGGCTTTGAATTTGAAGCGGATCTGGCTTTCAGTTCTGCTGTTGTCATTGTTGCCAACCCATGAAGTACCAAGAAGGCCGTCATTGCGGTGAGTCAGGTTGGTGTGTCTTACAAGCATGTCGCCTGAAAGCTTAACTTTTTCCATGCCACCTTTGGCCATGTAGTCTTTGATTCCGTCTACATCACGCTTAAGCATGGAGACGTCTTCTTTTACTACCTGCATGTCATCTTCGAGAGCGGTAACTTTAACACCCAGGAGTGCGAGTTCGTCTGCGAATTCAACAGTCAGTTTTTCGAGGGTCTGGAGGTCAGATTTGGTTACCAGGTTGGTGCCGATGCCTGATTCAAGCATCTGTTCAACGTTGGCTACCATTTTGGCAGTTACCATGGCGAGAGCATAGCGGGTAACAGTCTGTTTGCCCTTGTAGGTTCCATCAGGATAGCCCTGAAGAATGCCCTTGGCAGCCAGTTTGTTTACTGCATCATAAGCCCAGTGTGAAAACGGAACATCAGAGAAAGGATTAGCACTTGCGGCTACGGTTGAAAGAACCATAACGGCGATGAGAAGCATTGAAATACGTTTCATAAATTCCCCCATATAGGTTTCGATTTGAGATTTTCGATCTTTTGGGGTTCTGCCTTCTGAATTTCCGTTTTCCTCTGACTGCCGGTCACATTACAGTGTCCATGTTGCCTTTAACGCTTCTGGCTGTCTCGAGAATTCGGTCTGTCTTCTGGCTTTACCCTCAGGTGATTTGTCACCTGTCAATGTCTCTGGCGTATCTTACAGGCTACCTATCTAGAGTTACACCCCCTTCCGTGATACCTGCTAAATACAATTTTGCCAAGGACCTTAGTAGCAAGATAATAGTTGCATGTCTTTCTTTTGTCAAGAAAATATTTTTAAAAATTTTTATTTTTGAGTTTGGAAGGATGATCTCCAAATTTCTCAGATTACGCAGACTTAGTGCGGAAAGCTGCCTGGAAAGAAGCTATCTGCTTTATCTATTTTGATAGGCGAGGTTACGTGGCTAATCGCAATCGGAAATCGATTACGATTACGAGCACGATAAGAAAAGCCCCGCCGGACTGGTGGCCCGGCGGGGCTTTAGTTCAGTTCAACGCCTGGTTACTATTCCAGGGCTGCAGAAAGATTAGAACAAGCTGTAGATTTCGGTCCAGAACATCTTGTAGTCGTAGTCAAAGTTCAGACCACTGCCAGCGGAAAGAGACGGAGTAACAACCGAAGCCGCACCGTTCGCCCAACCAGCCTTCTGAGCATCACCGTCGAATTCAAAACTGGTAAAACCAACTCTGATTCTAGTGTTTGCTGCCAGCTGGTAGCGATATTCAAAGGTCAGAACCATAGCACTGGCGTCGGCGATACCAAAGTTATTCCAGGTGTCATAAGAAGTATTGGTCTTGTTATAAGCGACCGGAACAGCAACGCTGGAGTTGCCATGCCCGGCCTGATACCTGGCGAGATCATTACTTACGGCATCTTCGAGTTCATCAAGCAAATCGCCGGCCAGTCGGAAGTAATGCTTGCTGTTGCGAGGCCGGTATTCGGCCTGAAGCTTGAGAGCTCCCATGTTCATCAGACCATTACGGAAATACTGATTGCCACGGCTGATATCTTCACAAGGAGTTTCGGGACCGTCGGCATATCTCTGGTCATTATCTGTAGAGATGGCACCCAGAGATTCGTCGTCAGCAAAAGTATAACCAAGCTTAGCTGCCCATTCTTTTTTGCTGTCCCATTTTACAGCAACATGACCCATCCAGCCCTGCATTTCTGGGCTGATCCAGGCATTTGCAGCGGTTGCCAGCATATCAGCCTCATAGTTGGTGTAAGCAAATCCAAAATCATAGTCCCAGTGACCGTTTTTGCCGATCGGGCCCTTTGAACCGAATTCAACATCCCAGCGGCTATCGCTTTCCTGGAAAGTATTAACTGCAGTTACGAGAGCAGTATTATTGCCAAGAACGGGTGCCACACCACCGACAACCATCCCATTTCCAGCTCTTGCATTAACAAGGTTGGGTTCTTCCTGGGCATAAACACCCAGATAGAGATCATGGTCACAGTATTTGGTGCCAAGATTCAAATTCCAGACATTGCGGAAGTCAACGGCGGATGTATCATTATAGCTGCCAACGTGGCGATTATAGATGGTCTGGAATACCATATCGACATCGCCGAAACGCTTCCCATAACGAATAGCATCCACCCAGTTATGGAGAAGAAGACCATGGCCATGAGTATAGAAATTGCGGCCAAAAGTAAAGTCGCCACCAAAACGAAACATGTCTTTTATATGCAGATAGGCGAGATCGATAAAACCATCAGTAACAGTGGTAACGCCAATGGTGTTACGACCAAAAGCACCCTGCATGGCGGACTGGCCACCGTTGATGTTCTCAACGTTCTTGGCGAATACATACCAGCGGGAAACCGCCTGAATATTTTCGTCGATGTTAGCGGTAAATGTGAGACTGATCTGACTTTCAGTCAAAGCATTATCGCTGTTACCGGCGCGAGGATTCAAATTTGGCTGCATAACAGGAAGAACGGCGCCAACCGGTTGAGCATAAGTGGCCCAGTCATGCCTATGACTGAGACTGGTGTGTCTAACCAGCATGTCGCCGGCAAGTTTAACCTTTTCCATGCCACCTTTTGCTACGTAATCCTTGATGCCGTCAACATCTCGCTTGAGCATGGCGACATCTTCTTTTACAATCTGCATGTCATCTTCGAGACCAGAAACTTTAACTCCCAGAAGAGACAGTTCATCTACAAATTCGACAGTCAATTTTTCAATAGTCTGCAAATCGGCCTTAGTCACCAGATTGCTGCCAGCGCCCGTCTCAAGCATCTGTTCGACGTTAGCCAGCATTTTAGCGATTACCATGGCGAGAGCGTAGCGGGTAACAGTCTGTTTACCCTTGAAGGTTCCGTCGGGATAGCCTTGCAGAATCCCCTTGGCAGCCAGTTTATTCACTGCATCATAGGACCAGTGTGAAAATGGGACATCTTCAAATGGTTCAGCAGAAACGGCCAGGGTTGAAAGAACCATAACCGCAACTAGAAGAATAGATATACGTTTCATGAATTCCCCCATACAGGTTTGAATGAGATTTTCGTGCCTTTGGGGCTTCGGTCTTCTGATCGTTTTCGCTTCGTCGATCCAGCCGTTCACAATACAGTGTCCATGTTGCCTGCAATGCTGGCGGTCAGTTCTTTGAGGCGCTATTGAGATCATGTGAACTTTTGCCCGCGGGCGTTGATACCCGTAAGACAACTGGTGCGCTTCACAGGCTACCTGATAGAGTAACACCTCCCTTCGTGTCACCCATAAAACACAATTTGCCAATAGTCTTGCCGCGAAAGAGTATCGGCAAAGACTTCTTTGTCAAGGAGATCCTTAAAAATATAATTCAGGCATTAAAAAACCCGCCGGGCCATTGCCCGGCGGGTTTGAGGTCTTGCGTTCCTTGAGATTGCTTCAGCGGTTAAGCCGCTTCACAATGACAGGTAATGCGATTAGAAATTGCTGAAAATTTCAGCCCAGAACATGTTGTAATCGTAGTCGCCATTGTTGCCACGACCAGCCGCAACAGCTGCAGTAGCACCGTTAAGCTTGGTTTCGTCGCCATCCATTTCAAAGTTGGTGTAACCAACTCTGATTTTGGTGTTTTCGGCCAGCTGATAGCGATATTCAAAGGTGAATACAACAGCCTGAGCATCAGCAGTACCAAAGTTATTCCATCTGTCATAAGCGGTATTAGTCTTAACCGCCGGAATTGCATCGCCGGTTCTGCCCTGATTCATCAGATAGCGACTCATGTCGTTAACTGGTGATTCGTCGAGTTCGTCAAGAAGGTCGCCGGCAAGTCTGAAATAATGCTTGGTGTTGCGGGGGCGGTATTCAGCCTGAAGCTTGAGGTCGCCCATGTTCATCAAACCGTTGCGGAAATAGTTATTGCCGCGAGCGATATCTTCATAAGGAGTTTCGGTAGCACCGCAATATCTCAGGTCGTTAGTGATGGAAACAGCGCCCAGAGATTCGTCATCAGCAAAAGTGTAGGCCAGTTTGGCAGCCCATTCTTTTTTGGTATCCCATTTTACTGCAACATGACCCATCCAACCCTGCATTTCTGGGCTGATCCAAGTAGTAGCTGCAGTATTAACAACATCCAGTTCGTAATTTGTGTAAGCAAAACCAAGGTCATAGTCCCAGTGGCCATTTTTGCCGATCGGGCCTTTTGAACCAAATTCTACGTCCCAGCGACTGTCACTGCTCTGAAGACCAACAGTGTTTCCAAGGCCAGCCGGAGTACCGAGAAGAATGAAAGGAGCATTAGGAGTAGCAACAGCGGTCAAAGCTGCCGGCAAATAACCATTTCTTGCCTGATTGATTACATTCGGCTCATCCTGCATGTAAACACCCATATAAAGGCTGTGGTCACGATATTTGGTGTCGAGGTTGAGGTTCCATACGTTGCGGAAATCAACCATCTGATTCTGGTCATTGTAGTTACCAACATGGCGGTCATAGATGCTCTGGAATACTACGTCAACATCGCCAACGCGCTTTTCATAGCGAACTGCATCAACAAAGTTGTTCAGGAGAAGAGAATGACCATGATTGTAAAGGTTGCGGCCGAAGGTGAAGTCGCCACCGAAGCGGAACATATCTTTGATCTGCAAATAAGCAAGATCGACAGTGCCAGCAGCAGCAGTCAGTCCACCAATACCTGCCACGCCATAAGCACCAGCGTTAGGACCGCTCGGGTTGACGGACGGGTTATTGTTGTCAGCATTTCTGGTGAAAAGGCGCCAGCGAGCTACAGCGATGATATTTTCATCGATGTTGGCTTTGAACTTGAAGCGGATCTGGCTTTCAGTTCTGCTGTTGTCGTTGTCACCGCCAAACAGGGTGGCTGGATTGCCGTCGCGGTTGGTGATCAGGTTGCTGTGTCTTACCATCATGTCGCCAGAAAGCTTAACTTTTTCCATGCCACCTTTGGCCATGTAGTCTTTGATTCCGTCTACATCACGCTTGAGCATGGAAACGTCTTCTTTTACTACCTGCATATCGTCTTCGAGAGCGGTAACTTTAACGCCCAGGAGCGCCAGTTCGTCTGCGAATTCAACAGTCAGTTTTTCGAGGGTCTGAAGGTCAGCTTTGGTTACCAGATTGCTGCCGATACCAGTTTCGAGCATCTGCTCGACGTTAGCCAGCATTTTGGCAGTTACCATGGCGAGAGCATAGCGGGTAACAGTCTGTTTGCCCTTGAAGGTTCCATCGGGATAACCCTGAAGAATGCCTTTGGCAGCCAGTTTGTTTACTGCATCATATGACCAGTGTGAAAACGGAACATCTTTGAATGGTTCGGCGGAAGCAACTATGGTTGAAAGAACCATAACAGCTACGAGAAGGATAGAAATACGTTTCATAAATTCCCCCATACAGGTTTGATTAAAATTTTCGAACCTTTGGGACTCCAGTCTGACGATCTTTATCGCTTTGCTGATCCAGCCGCTCACAATTCAGTGTCCATGTTGCCTGCAATGCTGGCGGTCAGTTCGTTAAAGCTTATCGAGATCATCTGAGCTTTCGCCCCGGGCGTTAATACCCGCAAGACTCGTGGTGTATTTAACGGGCTACCTGATAGAGTTACACCCCCTTTCGCGTCACCCAGAAAACACGATTTCCACACATCTTGCCGCGAGATAATATTGCAATACCGTTTGTTTGTCAAGAGAATGCAGTAGTAATATTTTGTGTTACCTGATTTTATGCAGTTTTGAGCCGACATTCGAAAGGTCAGAACACACATAAACAGGCGACAACTAAGAATC
>MFYY01000134.1:20418-20642 GCA_001787855.1 Candidatus Riflebacteria bacterium GWC2_50_8
AGTTCGGCAGGTTAAATGGAAAAGATTAGCGGCACGAGCAGGAGCACGAAATGCAGTATCAGAGATTAATATCTCTATGAGTGCGGGAAATCGTGATGCGTTCGTGCGTGAGCTCTTTAAAAAGGAACTCGGCAAAAGCGACGGAGCGATGACGACCGCCGGTGCAACCGATGCCGATCTGCAGCCTGGTCTTGGGTTCGCTGATAAAAAGAGGAATCTGAAAC
>MFYY01000134.1:20700-36833 GCA_001787855.1 Candidatus Riflebacteria bacterium GWC2_50_8
AAACGGATTCGGCAGAAAGCGCACATCAAATACCAGGTCGCAGTCAAGCGGCACACCATGTTTAAAACCGAAGCTGACGACAACAACAGACATGGCACGAGGCCCGACAAAGCCCTGAGTGAAACGGCGAATTTCTTCCTGAAGCTCGCGACCGTTCATGCTGCTGGTATCGATTATGTAATCGGCACGTTCGCGGGTCTGTTCGAGCAGCGCACGTTCTTCGCGGATATCATCGCTGATACGGCCACCGCGATTAAGCGGGTGACGGCGGCGCGTCTCGGAGAAGCGCTTAATCAGAATATCGTCGGTAGCATCTAAAAACAGCATGCGCAGCTCAACACCGAGCTTTTTTACTTCTTCGATCGCTTCAAAAAACTTGCGAAAAAAACTGCCACCTCGCGCGTCGATGACTACGGCCACGCGGGTAAGCCGGCCGTTTGATTCGAGGCAGATCTGAATGAACTTGGAAAGCAGGGTCGGTGGAACGTTATCCATGCAGAAATAGCCGGAATCCTCAAAAAAGTGGGTCGCGGTAGATTTGCCGGCTCCCGACAAACCGGTAATTATGATCAACTGCAGTGGTGCTGATTGTTCCATGTTCATCCCATCACATCCAGAACCAGACCGCGAACATCATCAAGACTGGTCAGAAGATCCATCGCCTTGTTGCTGTTTAAAGCCTCGCGTGTCAGTTCATTCACCTCGGACTCAGAGCGCTCAACCAGCTGGTAAACCTTCTGTTCGCCATCTTTTTTGCAGCCAAACTCTTCTTTGAGCGACAAAAACTCGTCCTTGAGCTTTTTCAGAAACATACGAATCGACTCTTTATACGAATTCAACAGCCCCTCTTCGGGCGACCTGATGAACTTCTCGCCGCGTTCCTTGACCATGCCGATCAACTCGCGCATGTCGCCGTCAAAGATTTCCATGCGGGCGCCCTTGATGGTGCTCTGGAAACTGGCGCCCGGCGCGCGGTTTCCCGAAACCGGCTTGCCGGTTCCGGTTTTGGGATTAAGATTACGGTTGTCGATTTTTACCGGCATATCAGTCTACACCGCAGAGCACAACCTTGTTGCGACCGCTGCCCTTGGCTTTATACAGGGCGCTGTCAGCCTTTTGAATGAGCTGATCCTTGTTATCTGCATTCAGCGGGAACCCGGCCACGCCTATAGAAATTGAGCATTTAAGGGGCGGCTGCCCGGAAATCAACGACGGGAAATCGCAATGCGCGACATCGCGGCGAATGCGCTCAGCCACAATTTTGGCGTCAGCCTGAGTCGTTTCGGGAAGGATGATCGCAAATTCTTCGCCGCCATAGCGCGCGGCAATGTCGGTATTGCGAACGTTCTTGCGCAGGATTTTGCTGACTTCCTTCAGAATAAGGTCGCCCTGCTGATGGCCATAGTTATCGTTAACCGGCTTAAAATGGTCGATATCGCACATAAGCAACGAGATTGTCGCGTTATATCGTCGGCTGCGCGCGACTTCCTCGTCGAGACGCAACTGAAAATACCTGTGAACATAAAGCTTGGTGATTGAATCAGTAATCGCCAGCGAATAAAGTCGCGCATTTTCGAAGGCAATAACCGCCTGCGAAGAGAGCGTTGCAAAAAATTCGAGGTCGTTTTCGCTGAAGGGTTCGCCGTTAATCTTTGGGCCAACCTTGATCACGCCGTAAAGTTCGCCTTCTTTGAGCATCGGCACATAAACTGCGAAGGGCAGGCTGCGATTAACCGCCGAATAAGTCTGGTAAGACGCCTTGCCAGAAAGCTCCTGAGCAAATATGGGTTTGCGTTCTTTTTCGATTGTTGTCATTGCCCAGGCTTCTGCCGGGTCTTTTTTGAGAGCGTCGACCTCTTCTTTTGCCATGCCCTTGAAAGCCTTGACCTCAAGTTCAGGGCGATCTTCAGAGAAAAGCATCAGCACACCCTTGTTGGCCCAGACTGTTTCGAGAAACATGTCTATAGAGATCTGGATAAGCTCGTTCAAATCAAGAGTAGAACTCAACACTTTGCCGGACTGCTGCAAAGTCATAAGATTGAAAACCTTATGATCAAGCTCATTCTTAGTAGATTCAGAGTTCTCAAACAGCATCGCGTTGTTGATTGAAGTGCTGGCAAGACCGACTATAGCCTGAATCATCAGGTAATCAGAATCTTCAAGACCGTTGCCGTTCTTGCGATCTGTCAGCAGGAGAAGGCCGACGAGATGATCCTTGATCCGCATCGGGAAAATAAGTCTGATATTGCGTACTTCGTCGCTCTCAAATTCGGCCACCATAAGGCTTTTTTCCTGGTCTGACGGTATCCAGAAGCCTTTTTCGGAAAAAATATGCGCGAGAATCTGGTTGTCAGAATAGAACCTGAACTTGGCAAACAGTTCTGGCGAAATACCAATGAGATCTTTAACGCTTACCAGATCAGTTTTATCGTTGTAAAGCATGACGCCGGCGCCGACAAAAAACAACCGCTCGGTAAAGATAGTGATGAAATTGCGGATCAGCGTGTCGACGTTAAGACTGCCACCCATGGCCTGACTGGCAAAATAGATGGCTGACAAAGAATCAACCTTCTGTTCGAGTTCGTGGTTGATATCGCTGATTTTTTCCATGTAATCTTCAATTGCAGCACGCGACTCGATCATACTGCCGACTATCTTGGTAAAACTTCCCTGAACCTCTTCGAGATCGCTCATACGCAAATCGTGAAGACCCTCGCGAACATCGCCGTCAGCGACTTTGTCGGCAATCTCAATAAACGCCTGCAGCGGCTTGAGAACTTTCTGCATTATGCTCAGATGAACGAAAAATAGTGTGCCGACGCCGGCCGCGACAAGCGACGCGAGATTCACGTCGTAACCCATAAACCTGAAAGCCAGATAGATAATTATCCAGAACACGACCAGAAGCAGGTCGAGCTTGATAGCAATATTGGCTTTAAGCTTGTTCATGTATTGCCGCCCGGTATGGAAATTCGCTTTTTGATACCTTCGATGATTTTTTCAGATATCTGCAGCGGGTCGCCATCGGCCTGAACAATTACAAACCTTTCGGGTTCATTGCGAGCCAGAGAATTGTAACCGTCGTAAACACGGCGATGAAAGTCGAGAGCCTCAGACTCTATGCGATCGTGTTGCTTGCGGCCACCGTGGCGGGCACGCTCAAGCCCCTGTTCAGGCGCAATCTGCAGCAAAACAGTGCAGTCAGGAAGAAAGCCCGGCAAAAACTGGGCATGTATGTCTCGGATTTTCTGCGGGTCGAGACCGCGTGCAAAGCCCTGATAAGCCATACTCGAATCGAAATAGCGGTCACAGAGCACAACTTTACCCTGACTGACAGCGGGCTGTATCACCTTGCGCAAATGTTCGGTGCGTTGTGCCAGCATCAAAAACAGCTCGGTTTCAGGTTCAAGACAGCCAATCTCGTTGCCGAGGAGAACTGAGCGAATGCGGTCGCCGGCCGATGTGCCACCAGGCTCTCTGGTAGTAACAACTTCGAGGCCACGACTGATAAGGAAATCGCGCAGCATGGCAATTTGCGTGGTCTTGCCGCTACCCTCGGGCCCCTCAAAAGTGATAAAGCAACCTTTTGCCATCAGAGTCAGTTCCTAACCATCAACTTATTTCGAAAAAATCATCGAGCTTGGTCAGCTTGAAAACATTGAGAACAGGCTCGTTCAATTTGACAATTCTCAGCTTCCCGTTATGCCTCGTGATTTCCTTTTTAAGATACACTAGCATACCCAGCCCGGAACTGTCGAGATATGCAACCTGATCCATATTCAACTCATAAGTCCAACCGGTCGACTCGATCAAATCCATAACCTCTGATTTGAGCGTCTTGGCACTCTGTATATCAAGCTCACCATCGACGTAGAAGATTTTGATCTTCTTTTCGGCATCTACTTTGCATTCTATTTTAAACACGTTGGCCTCCACTCTAGTCCCGCAGTTTCAGGATCTTAACCATCTGCAGCCTGACACGGCCGCTGTCTTCTTCTGTCGAATAGTCCACATGATCCATGATGTTTCTGATAATGAAGACCCCCAAGCCACCTTCCTTTATCTCGTTGAGATTCGGAACCGGTATATTGGCTGGAACAAAATCAGGATCATGATAAAAAACCTCTACCACAAAAACCTCATCGCTTGTCACAATTTCAAGGTCAAAAGACATCGCATCGTTAAACTTGTAGGCATGTTTAATGACGTTCGTACAGGCTTCGGTAGTAGCCAGTTTGATATCATTAAGCAAAGCTGCACCCAGATCAAGATGTTGCACGCATGCCACAATAACCCGGCGAATCAGTGCCAGCGTTTCCGAATTGCCCTGTACATGCATCTTCATGTATGTAGCATCTGCCGGCAACTCCTCGATCAATTGTTTTATTCTGTCGTGCAATCTACGTTTACTTCCGTAATTTTCTACCTTAATTGTCTGGAAATACGTAAACATCAGAGCTGAAACATTGTGGTCGCCAGCTCAGGTTCCAATAGTATCATGTTATAGCCAATCGCGTCTACTATAACTGACTTGCCAAGTTCTCTCGCAGTTTTTGCCAGCAGTTCTGCCGTTTCACTGTATTCGGTCGACAAAAACCACGCCTTTTCCAGAAAACCAAGCGCCTTATCACTGTTGGTAAGATCACCAAAAGCAAGATAACAGCGCGCAATCGCCTGAAACGCCAGGGTGTTGTCGGGCATTTCGCGCAGAATTTTCTCACAGGCCTTGAGATTATTAGCAGCAGCGCGCTGCTTGTCGGCGCCTTTCAGATGTGCGAACTGGCAGCGCAGCATCGCCCAGCGAATCCAGTGGTTGGTTTCGCTATGGTTAGCGGCTTTATGCCAGTTCAGCAGAGATTTTTTAACCCACTCTTCTTTCTGGGCGGTATATTCGGCAAGAAGTTCCTGACCAATAGCTGTCTCGTACAGGAGCCAGATCTGATCTGTTTTGCTCTGCAACGCCTGATGATGATCCGAAAGCATGTTCAACAGTTCATTTTTACTGCCACTCTTAGACAACTCGGCGGTCATCTCAATATTTTTACGCCGGTAATAGCCATTTTCGGGAAAAAGATTGCGCAGCGAGGAGTAACACTTGCGCGCCTCGCCATGTTGCTGAAAATTCTCGTGCAGCCGTGCAAGCTCATACAGGCGCTGTGGGTCTGACGCCAGTTTAACCAGGCTGCGGGTATGTTCGACCGCCTTTTCGACGTTGCCGCGGGCACGCTCAACAAGGGCAAGACCCCTTATCGCCGCTTCGTTTTCGCCAAATTTTGCCAGTACATCGTTAAAAGTCTTTTCGGCGCTGACAAAGCTCTCAACCTGAAATTTGGAGCGACTGCCAAACACATACCTGGCATAAGCCCTCACCAGCAAAGGCACGGGCGAATCGCGGCGAATGTGTGCAAGTTCCAGCTCAAGATTTCTTACCAACGCTTCGAGCATCTCTGGCTCGACGCGATTACCGCGAATCTGGCTGCGCTTAAGCCTGAGCAACATAAGATGAGCGGTCAGCTCGGCAGGATGATCGCGGGTTATCGTAGTCAGCAGCTCAATCGCCAGCGGGATCTTGTTCTCAAATTCATACACGCGGGCCAGGTTAAAGCTGGTCTTGAAATCTGTCGAATCAAAAGACCGCGCGCGCGCCAGCAGACCGGAAGCGCGATCAACTTCGGCAGTCTTGAGCGAAACTTCAGCAAGTGTTTTGATCCAGTCGGGCTGGTTGGGAACGAGCTCAAGAGCTCGCTCAAGCCGCTCGGCCGCGGTAAGAAAGAATTTTTTCTGCAGAGCTTCAAGGCCCTGTGACGCCATTTTTTCGCCCTCGGCACGGGCTTTTTCGATCTTTATCAGCTCAGGAGCCTGATAAGCGCGCACGCAGGTCGGATCGAGTCTGGCGGCAGCTTCGAAAGCGTCCTGAGCGTCATCGAAACGTCCGAGTCTGATCAGGGTTTCGCCGTAATCGCACCAGTCTTCGGCGCCTGATTTTTTTATTTCGAGCAGCTTTTTCTGAGAACCGGCCTTGAGTGCAAATGCGCTGGTAGCATCAGCGCTGCTGATAATGCCTTCGTGGCCCCATTCGCAGTTAGGATAAGTGTCAACCGCCTGCTGGAAAATCGCCAGCGCCTCAGCATGCCGTTTCTGGCGGGCAAGTGTCTGGCCAAGGGTTTTCTGAATATCAGGATGATAAGGGCTGAGTTCATGAGCCATTTCAAGATATTTTATGGCACGCGGCAGATTGTTGCGTTCGCCAAAATGCCTGGCAATGCTCAAAAAGCATTCACCGTTGGAGTTTTTGTTCTTTTCAACCCGACCAAAAGTCTGGTCGGCCTGGTCTTCCATGCCCATAGAATTTTGCAACTTGCCGAGTTCGATGAGAATCTCAGGGTTGTCGGCACTTTTATTAAGCGCCTGTTCGAATTCAAGCAGCGCCTGCCCCTTTTCGCTCATGCCCAGGTAGGCACGCCCAAGCCCAAAGCGCATCTGCGGGTCATCAGGAAAGGCGCGAATCGCCTCACGAAAGTTTTTTACCGCGCCATCGTAGAATTGACGCGCCAGCATGGTCTGGCCGAGCAGCAGATACATCTCAGAAGTCGCGCCGGCGAGTTCCTTGTATGCCGCAAGATATTTCTGAGCCTCAGCCGCGTTGCCAAGGCTAAGGTGGATCTGTGCCATGCGGATAAGTACTTCATTGCTGCGCGGATTCTTCTTTAACAGGCTCTCAAGGCGAAGCAGGGCGTCTTCTTTTCTGCCACTGTCATAAAGCAGTCCGGACAGGCGGAAAACGGCGTCTGCGTCATCAGGCTTGCGCTCAAGTGCTGCACCAAGGCATTCTATGGCTTCTTCGCGGCGATTCATCAGTTCATAAACCTGCGAACCAAACTTGAGAACCTCAGGATTATCGGGAGCTATGGCACGGGCAGCCCGAAAGGTTGAATAGGACTGCTCATATCGCCCGATACTGTTGAGCGCTGTTATAAGGTTAAGATAGTTGTCGATCACTGCCGGTTTCTTTCTGAGAAGCTTTTCGAGAGCTTCGATGTCGGGCCGCGACACAGCGACCGCCGGAGTCGGTGCAACTTTTTTAGCTACATCCGGCCTGGCAGAGCTTTTCTTGTCGACAACGGCACCGCAATTGCCGCAATAGCGTCCAACAACAGAGTCAGAAGAACATTTCGGGCAGATCGCCATTTTTACATCTCCCTGGGAGCTGAGATACCAAGCAGTTCAAGACCTTTTGCGAGAGTTCGCCGGGTAAAGCTGCTGATCATAAGGCGTGAAGCCTTGATTTTTTCGTCTTCGCAGCTCAGAACCGGGCACTTGTCGTAAAAAGCCGAAAAACATACTGCCAGTTCATACAGGTAATTGCACAGAATGTGCGGGCGCAGCTCCGCGGCTACCGCCGACACAGCTGCGCTGAATTCCATCAGTTTAACCATCAGATCACGCTCTTCGCGCTGCGAAATAACTGCAGCAGCGGCAAATTCATCGATATTGAGACCAGCGCGGCGAAAAATAGAACAGATGCGGGCATGAGCGTATTGCAGATATGGCGCGGTATTGCCGTTAAGAGCCAGCATGCGGTCGAAAGAAAACACGTAGTCGTTGTTGCGATTCTGCGACAGGTCAGCATATTTGACCGCACCAATCCCGACAGTCCTGGCAACCTGCTGTTTCTGCTCTTCGCTCAGGCCGGGATTCTTTTCATTGACGACCTGATAGGCACGCTCAACCGCCTCCGAAAGCAGGTCTGCCAGTTTAACATTCTCACCACTGCGGGTTTTTAGCGGCTTTACATCGGGAACAGCCAGAATACCGGCTGCCCGTGCTACCGCGAAAATCTGCTTAAAATGTAATGCCTGCCGGGCATCGGTAACATAGACAATGCGCTGAGCGCCAAGCGTTGCCGTGCGATAGCGCAGGCCAGCCAGATCAAAGGTGCCGTAGTTGAAGCCACCATCAGACTTCTGCACGATCACCGGCAACGGGCTACCGTCTTTGCCCTTGAATTCCTCAAGAAACACGCACTGCGCGCCCTGAGATTCGACAAGTTTGCCGCTTTTACCAAGTTCGGCAACCGTGTCGGCAAGCATATCACGGTAAAAACTCTCACCGCGCTCGTTTTCTTCGAACAGCTTCACATCGAGAAGCCGGTAAATTCGATAAACTTCGGCCATCGAAATTCTGATTATCTTGTGCCAGAGATCAAGCAGCGCCTTATCTCCCTGCTGCAATTGAACCAGGTAATCATGGCAGGCCGTCGCAGCTGCCGGATTCTCCTTACACTCCGCTGAAGCGCTCTTATAAAGTTCTTCGAGCCGAGCCAGTGTCAGTTCACTGGTCAGGTCAACACCACGCTTTTCGATAGCGGCTATTTCCGGTTCAGCTTTCCAGATGACCATCGCCATGGGCAGACCCCAGTCGCCAAGGTGGTTCTGACGCACAACCGGGTTACCCAGTTCTTCGATAACCCTGGCGAGAACATCGCCAATTATGGTTGAACGCAGATGTCCGACATGCATCTGCTTGGCAATATTTACGCTGGAATAGTCGACAACAGTCTTCTCGCCACCCGCTGGCGCCTGTTCAACAATAACTGTCCGGGCAGCCAGTTCGTTAAAACTGTTTTCGATGACGCGATCAGCAAGATAAAGATTGATGAATCCCGGCCCGGCCATCTCAACCTTGCTGAACCAGTCTTTTTCGGTTTCGAGACGGGCAACCATTTCGGCAGCCAGCTTCTGTGGGGCACACTTTGCGGCCTTGGCCAGCTTCATTGCAGCGTTCAGCGAAAAGTCGCCGTTCGTCTTATCAGGAGGAACCTGAACGTCAATAAAGCCATAATCTTCGATTCCGTAGCTGGTAAAAAGTTCTTTGAGTCGTTGATGAATGAGAGAGATTAGCTGCTTTTTCATAATTGTCCCTTAACAATGGCCATGTTCAGGCCTTTGATTTGAAGATCAGCCAGATACCTATCGCCCCGATGAGAAAGTTGGGAAGCCACACACCGATGAACGGCGTCAGAACAGCTCCCTTGGCAAAAGCTTTGCCAGCCGCAAAGAGAACATAATACAGAAATATGATTACCACCGACATGCCGATACCGATACCGGTGCCGGAGCGCGTCGTCTGCGAGCCGAGCGGAGCGCCTATCAACACAAAGATCAGTGCGGCAAAAGGAATCGATGTCTTGGCCCAGAACTCTATCCAGTGCTGGGTTATTACACCGGGTGAAATTCCTTTGGCTTCAGAGTCGCGAATGAACCTGTACAATTCTTCGAGGCTCATCGTGCTGGCATTTTTGGAGTCCGGCACATGATCAGGATTCACGTAGTGAGTATCGATCGGATATTCCATATCTTTAAAATACGTGTAATTGCGGTCTTCGCCACTCATGTGAATATCAGAAACCCTGCCATCCCAGAAATAGCAAACCCCGCCTTCGATACGGGCGCGTTCTGCCTCAATAACCCGCGGAAAACCACGTGCCTGACCTTCATACATGACAACGCCAAACATATCTTTTGTCTCTTCGCTGAATTTGCGCACAAAAAACTTGCGACCGGGGCCGGCCTCGAAGAACCGGTTCTCGGCGATTTTCGGCAAAGGGCGTTTGAGAGTGACCTCACGCCTGAACAGGCGCGTAAATTTTTCGTTGGCAACCGGAACCAGCTTTTCATTAAACAACAGCGTCAGAAGAGTGATGAACAAACCGGCCAGTATAGCCGGCGTCACTACCCGGGCGAAACTATACCCCCCGGCCTTAAGCGCTGTAATCTCGGAATCTGACGACATGCGCCCAAAAGCAACCAGGTTGGCAAGCAGAAGCGCCATTGGAAAACTTATAACCAGCGTTGGCGGCAGACTGTAGATAAAAAACAGCCCGACGACAGAAGCCGGCACGCCCTTGGCAAAAATAAGGTTGATAAGTTCCATCATCAGGTCTATCAGCCAGATGGTGACAAAAAAAGCCATGCCGAAAAGAAATGGTTCGAGCAGCTCTTTTAAAATATATTTGTCGACGGTCTTTATCTTACTTGCCATTGGGTATGCATCCTACTCTATCAGAGGTAGACCTATCAAGCACTTTTCTATTTTTTCATATATCCGCTTAAAAATACTATCGGGTACACCTGTTGCTAATTTCACTTATCTTTTGCGCGCGTGGAACAGTCAGGTCGCGCGCCCGATCATTATCGTGTCGATAGTTCTTTATTAGGGCTTGTCAATTACTGGCAAGAGGGGTTACAATTTTACGGCATTAATCTTGAACCCGGGAAAATCATACCAATAATGCAAAACCTTTATCAGCTCTTTGGCGCTTCGAATTTTGCCACCCTTGAAGAACTTGCCGCCGCCTACAAACAGAAATATGCCGAACTTTTTTCTTCAGACTCGCCACTGGCCAATATTCCAAAACTACGCGAACTGAAAGATGCTTTTGATCTGCTGGCTGACGACGAAAAGCGCGCAGCATATGATGAAAAACTCGCTGATTTTCTCGAAGAACTGCACGAAAAATATGACGAGGCAGTCAATGACCTTTCTGCCGGCAATCTGCAAAAAGCCGTCGACAAGATCAACTGGTGTATCAGCAAAGATCCTGGTGAGCCCGACTATTATGAGACCATAGGGCTGGCCTACCGACTGGCCAATGATTTCGACAATGCACTGCGCAGTTTTCAGCAGGGGCTCAAAACCGGGCAACGCAAAGCCTTTTTTCACCGCAATCTCGGCGACATCTACCGACTCAAACATGACGAAGACAACTCAGACACCCATTATCTCGAAGCCGCCGAAGCATTTAAAAACATTCTGCAGGTCGACCCCAAAAATGTCGGGGCTATTGAACAGCTGGCTGATATTTACAGTCGCATGAAGTTTTACGACGAGTCGCTCGACCTTTATCGCCAGCTTTTGCGCCGGTTTCCTTACGAAGCCGCTTATCATCGCGACATTGGCGCCGTCATGTATGAACTCGACATGGCTGAAGAAGCAGAACAGCACCTGCTCGAAGCATTGCGCATCTTACCTGGCGATGCGGCAGCACTGTTGTATCTCGGGCTGGTATATTTCAAACGCCGCCTGCTTGGAATGGCGGTACAAACTTTGCACGACAGCCTTAAAAACAGCCCGGATCAGCCTGAAGTCAAACAGTTGATTGAACAGATTGAAATCATCAGGGCCGAAATCGGCAGAACCGTAGAAGAGATTATTTACGATCCAGCGCCTGACGCCTATGTCGAGGGTCTGGTTAAGTGGTATAACCCTGAGACTGGCATGGGAGTTTTAACCTGTAACGAATACCCTGAGGTGCTGCTGCATTATTCTGCGATTAAAAACGAGAGCGAAAGCGAGCTCAAAAAGGGCGACCAGGTGCGATTCGGCATTGTCAAAGATTCGATGAGTCCGATCGCAGTGCAGGTTGAGAAAATAGGCGAGGGTGAAGTTTCAGAATCAATGCCCGGAAAGATCGAGCGTTACGACGTCGAAAAGAAGATGGGTATTATAAAAGCTCATGACGGTCGCGAAGTCTTTTTTGCCTTTTCGACGCTGACCGAAGAAGTCCTCGAAAATCTCAAACCCGACCTCGAAGTGCTCTTTGAATCGCGGACGATAACCGGACTTTCCGACAATAACCTCGAACAGGCCAGTAGGGTCAGACTGCGCAAACGAAAACTTCCGGTCAAACCAGAGTGAAAGCATAAGAAGGCAAAGGACCAGTTTTATGCTGTCTGCTTTTCGGGGTCGGTAAGCTCAAAGAAAGCTTTTTCGAGGCTGCCCCAGTTCTGAGTGACCTTCTCGATGCTTTCTGACAGGCGCAGACAACCAGATGCAATAATGCCTACGTGCGTTACCAGCTTTTCGACGACTTCGAGAACGTGACTCGAAAAAATTATCGTCGTGTCGTTTTCGACCATCTTGTCGAGCAACAGGCGAAAATCGCGGGTTGCCTGGGGGTCGAGGCCATTGAAGGGTTCGTCTAGAATCAATACTCTGGGTGCATGTATGATTATTGAGGCCAAGGCCATTTTCTTTTTCATGCCAAAGCTGTAATTGGCTGTGTATTCATCGGCGGCCTCAGACAGACCGAACTGAGCGAGCAATTCCTCAATACGCTGTTTTCTGTCAGCTTTCGGCAGTTGATGAACGTCAGCGACAAAGTCAAGAAACTGGTATCCGGTCAAATAGTCATAGAGAAAAATCTCATCAGGCAGATAGCCAACTCGGGCGCGAACCGCTATCGGATCAGCAGCGACATTGATGCCATCAATTTCCACCCGACCGGAATCAGGCTGAAGAAGGCCCATCAAAATGCGTAACGTTGTCGTCTTGCCGGCGCCATTCGGGCCAAGAAAGCCGAAAACTGCGCCACGAGGCACCTCAAGAGTTATTCCATCGACGGCCACCTTGTCGTTAAAACTCTTTCTGAGGTCCTTAATGCTGATCATGATGGCCAGAAACTCTTCGTTCGCGCGACAGCCTGAGATGTTCGGCATATTTTGCAATTTCCGGAAATTCTTCGAGCGGCTTAAAGGTAGCGTTGTTATGCCAGAAGTCAGACAGGCCGGCAAAACCGGTCTTTTCGTATTCGGCAGCGGTAATCAGCATATCAAGCTTATCTATCGCTTTTACAAACCTCGCTTCAACGCTTCCGCCCTCTTCGAACTCTTTGAACAATTCAAGACTCTCTTTGGTTAACGTGGCACCGAGAGGAGTCAAAATATCTTCGACAGCCTGCATTTCGATTGCACTCTTATCAGGAAAATATTTCAAAGCGGTATAAGGAATATCACCAACCCGACTTTCGCCAAGTTCATGAATAATTGCTATTGACACGGCCCGTTCGCGATTTATCTGCACGCTGGTCATGTTTCCGGCAAGCATGTAGGTAAGAAGAACTACTCCAAAACAGTGATCAGCGATAGATTCGCCATTACGAATTCCGCGCAACTGCCAGCCAGTGCGGCGCAACTTTTTGAGTGTAAGAAAATCATGAAAAACCTTGTCGAGCTGAGAACTTTCCATCTTCATATTATTTACCCGGGTGCTTAAGTGTTAAGTATTTATACCGAAATTTCTGTCACACAGCCAGCTTTTTCAATAAATTTGTCGTCTGTTTTGATAACACGAAGTTTCGGCAAAAAAAAAGACCGGGTTAACCCGGCCCTGAAAATAAGGAGGCAAACAAATCCATGAACCCTGTCGTCAGAAGGTGAAGTTTGCTTAACGAATATTTTGCAGATTGTCAGGCGGCGGGTTAGAATTTTGCACATGCACAAACTTAGATTTATCGACTGCGAGACATTCAGCGGCACCATGAACATGGCCATTGATGAGCTTCTGGCCGGCACCCTGGCCGATAACTCAAACAGCGCATATTTGAGATTTTATCAGTGGCAGCCGGCAACCATTTCATTTGGCTATAACCAGAGAATAGATCGCCTCATCGACATAGAAGCAGCCAAAGCCTGCGGAATTGGCCTGGTTCGACGCATGACGGGCGGCAAAATGGTTTTTCACAACTTCGAATTCACCTTTTCGTTTGGCCTGTCGGGCGATTTTATCGAAAAGGCGATTGGGCGCGGCAAGCCATTTCTTGAGATGTTTATGCTGGCAATAGCCCCATTAGTGGAAGGCTTAAAGAACATTGGCGTGCCGGCGCGTTTCGCATCATCGCGTGAGATGCAGCATACTTCTAGCAGTCTACATTGTTATGCTGTTGCGGCCGGGCATTCAATTTACGCCGACAATCGAAAACTGGTTGGCGCTGCCGGCGTATTCAGGCAAAATTGCCTGACTGTTCATGGCTCCATACCGGTTTTGGCAAGTTTTCCGCCAGAACATATCTTTATCGGAGAACAGAAGGTCAGCCAGAATGTTAATATGGCGGCGCTGAAAGATTTCTGCACTTCCGGGCAAATCAGTGACCTGCCCCAGTCAGTCGCCAGCTCATATTCTCAGTTATTGAAGCTGGAAGTGATTAAGCAACCACTCAACAACAGCGAGCTTGCCGAAGCTGAAAGAATAGCTGACCACAAATATAGCAACCTGTTCTGGAAAGCCAACCTGCTCTGAAATTTTGTAAATTTTTGCGGTCCGCACGTTGTTTTACAAAAATATGCTTGTCAACAAGACGGTTTTGCGGTACATTATGTGGTTGATTGCAGTTTAAAATTTGTTATACTTAGGGCAGAGAGCGAAATGTTAAGAAAAATTAACATGCTTGTGTTCGTCGTCTTGCTGGCACTATTCATGCCTGCAGAAGTTCTTCACGCCCAGAAAATCGACAATCTTAACCTGCAACTCAACCGTAGCCCAAACCGGCATCACAAAGCGAAACCAGTTCCTGGCAACGGAGAATTTAAACTGTCGCTGGGCAGCCAGCTTTTTGCCGAAGAAGAAAGCGCCAGACCAATAGAGTCACCGACAACAGAAGTTTCGCGCGTCGAAATAGCTGAAACATTTTCAGATTTTGGCGACCGCAGCACAAGCCAGATGCAACTGCAGACCCCTGTGCAACTCAAGCTTCGCGCCACCCGGGCAACAGAAAAACACCGATTTGCACCAACCATTACGCTCAGCAGCGCTTACGAAGACAACTCAATTGGCCCGAACGACCCGACGGCAACTGGTCTTTCTATCGGCAAAGAATCCGGCCGACTGAGTGTTTATGGCGAGTTTGAGCAACAACACATGACGACCTTCAACACACAAAACAGCAATGCTTTTGGCAACCAGGCTAACGGCAACGCGATACGCGCCTCGGTTATAGAGAGCAAAAACAGCGGCCAGGAAAAACCAGAACCACATGAAAAAAGTGCGGCACTGGCTTCCAGATATTATCTCGAAGCTGTCTACAGCTTTAAGCCAACGCTTAAGGGCAAAGTATCGTTCAAGCGCTCAATGATCGACACTTTTGAATCAGAAGAGAAGCTTCAGGTCGAAGGTATCGTCGAAGCAAACCAGAATGTTCTCATCAAAGCCGGTTACAACAACGAGGTCAGACCCGAAGTAACCGACACCAAATCAAGCAAAGACACCAAGGTCTGGACAGAATTCATTTTAAAATTCTGACCGGTCATGCAGATTACCGACGTTCGCATTCAGATCATCAAATCCCCGCGCAACAAGCTGATGGCCTTTGCCAGCCTGACCATTGATGATGCCCTGGTGATCAAGGATTTTCAAATTTTTTCAGCCACCAGCGGCTGTTTTGTCGGCATGCCAAGCCGAAAAATGCCCGATGGCACCTGGCGCGAAACTGTTTTCGCCATAAGCACCGAGCTTTCAGAGCAGATAAAACAGACAATTTTGCGCGCTTACGAAGACGAGATCAACAAACCCGAAAACCGCCCCGATCACAATCCATAAACTGCACGCTCTCATCAAGCCGGCCAGCAACAATACATTTGATTACAGAAGAGGGTTCTAGAGGCATCTCGCTTTACTTTTATATTCATTTTTCAACGGATTCGTGCAGATCGCTTTCGGATAACTGTGCCAGAAAAATGGCCCAAACGAAATATCTCGCAAAGTCCTCATAGGCAGGCAAATGGAGAATTACGGAAAGCCTTCACTTTGCCTTGCACAGAGCGCCAAAATGTGTTATTTTCTTTGAGCCACAATAAATGGCGAAGGGGCGTAGCCAAGCGGTAAGGCACCTGCCTTTGGAGCAGGCATTTCGTAGGTTCGAATCCTCCCGCCCCTGTTCAAGCCCATCCTAGGATGGGCTTTTTGCTTTTAAGCTCACTAGAAGACGGCTTGCGAGTCGTTGTATTTTTCAGGCAGCAGGTATAATACGACTTGCAGCCGTAGAGATTTCCGTAGAAAAACCAGTAGAATCCAACTTCGGGTTTCACGGTTCTTAAACTTACAGTCAGCATCAAGAAAAAACAAGTCTGGTGCCCTACAGCCTGGCTACGCTGCCAAAAGAAACCAACCTCCATCGCTCTCCCTACCCCAACATCAAAAGGCTGGCTTCACCACCCGCAACCGATTATTACGTCAAGTCTGCCAGTTATGAAACTACCACGAAGAGAACACATACTATTTTGTATTTTACTTTTATAGAGAAAAGTAACATACTGAACAATCAATGTTAGTTTTGAAACACAAGGAGACCATTCGTGATT
>MFYY01000134.1:36848-38821 GCA_001787855.1 Candidatus Riflebacteria bacterium GWC2_50_8
CAGTCTGGCCAGTATCAAAACAGCCACACAGGATACAAATACTTCGTTCCGAATAGAGTTAATGACAGCTGGTCATGGAATAATCAGCAGATAAACACCCTTTTGGAGAAAGCCGCTATCAAGCTGGGGGAATTAAACTCTTTCGCCAGACTGGTTCCAAACATTGACTTGTTCATTCAACTGCATGTAACGAAAGAAGCTGTGGTTTCAAGCCGCATCGAAGGAACCCAGACGCAGATTGACGAAGCCCTGCTGAGAGAGGAAGAAGTTTCCCCGGAACGCAGAAGCGACTGGCGCGAGGTAAACAACTACATCAAAGCACTTAACAGCGCTATTGATGAGCTTGCCTCCCTGCCAATATCTTCGAGATTGATGAAGAACACTCATAAATTACTGCTGGATACCGTAAGAGGAGAACACAAACAGCCCGGAGAATTCCGCACCAGCCAGAACTGGATAGGAGGCAACAGCCTTTCTGATGCTGTGTTTATTCCACCACATCACGAACTGGTCAATGAACTTATGAGCGATTTGGAAAACTTCCTTCATAACGAAGAAAACAATGTCCCAGAGCTGATAAAAATTGCTATCGCACATTACCAGTTCGAGACAATCCATCCGTTTCTCGATGGTAACGGGAGGATTGGCAGATTGCTGATACCTCTGTTTCTTGTAGACCGGAAAATCCTTACCAAACCGTTGTTATACCTGTCTTTATGGTTTGAAAAGAATAAAGGGCTTTATTACGATAACCTCACTTTTGTGCGAACCAAAAGCGACATGACCCAATGGCTTAAATACTTTCTCACTGGAATAGCCGAAACTGCTCAGAAGGCAACAGAAACTCTATCAAGCATACTGGAGCTGAAAGCAAAACAGGAGAATACAATCAACCGTGTCTTTGGCCGCAAAGCCCACAGCGCCAATATTCTTCTGAACCATCTCTTCAAGAACCCAGTTGTTTATGTCAGGCAGGTTGAAGAAGTTACCGGGCTGAGTTATAAAGCCGCTAACAGCCTAGTTTTCAATTTTCTTGAAAATGGCCTATTAAAGGAAATGACTGGGCGAAGCCGGAACAGAATTTTTACATTTGAAGAGTATCTGCGCCTCTTCTAACATCACGCGTAAACCGGGGTGACCTTGCGAAAATGGCAGACGCCTTTAATTCTTTTGAGATACATATCCACTCCGTGTTATAGTTACTGCCATGGACAAAAAGATGGACAAAGGCCAGGAAAGAATATTTCCCGGCCCTGTTTTTTTTTGAGGTATTTATGGTCATAGAGGGTCAAATCTGTGTATAATGACCGCGAAAAACCTGTGAGGTGCAACAATGACAGTTAAGCTTGAAGCCTTGATTCTGGCAGCGGGCAAAGGAACCAGAATGAAGTCTGAGCTACCCAAGGTAGTACACCCGATCCTGGGCAAGCCGATGGTAGCCTATGTTATCGAAGCGGTCAAAACCGTTGGTTGCGACAAAACAACCCTGGTTACCGGTTATAAAAGCGAACTGGTGCGCGAAGCACTTTCCGGCGTTGGCGTTTTTTATGTCGATCAGCCACAACAACTTGGCACCGGTCACGCGGTACAGTGCTTTGCCAAACAATCTGGCGCAATTCCTGAAAACCTTCTGGTGGTCTGCGGCGACACGCCGCTGATTTCGGCAGATACTCTGCGTGAAATGATAGATCTGCATAAGAACCGCAAACCCGCGATCACCATGATGACGCTTAAGATGGAAAACCCTGGCAATTATGGCCGAATATTACGAAAGAACGGCGAAGTCGTTGCAATCAGGGAAGCACGCGACTGTTCGCCGGCCGAACTTGCAGTTAAAGAGGTCAATCTTGCTGTATATCTGTTTGATGGCAAGTTTCTGGCAGCAAATATTTTCGCACTGGCCCCCAACAACCAGCAAAAGGAGTATTACCTGACAGATCTCGTCGAAATGGCAGTCACACAGAAACTTCCGG
>MFYY01000135.1:0-1630 GCA_001787855.1 Candidatus Riflebacteria bacterium GWC2_50_8
AAAGCCGGCAACGACTCGCGGAATTGCCTTTTCGGCAGAGATCGGGTAATAAAGCCTGATGCCACCGGTTGCCACGACCTTATAGTCTCCAAGCTGACGGTACACATCATTAAGCTCGACTGCACCGGCCATGGAAGCAACCATGACCAGACCCATCAGCACCCAACCAGGCAAAAATTTCTTCATATTATTCATTTTCCTCTTCGGTCAACCTTCTGCAGCTTTAAAGTTTTTTCTGTAACGATTGTTCGGGCGACTCATCGAATCGAGCATCGGAAACTCTATCTTAAGCGAATTTCTACCACATATCTTTTCCCATGATTTGATCAGATTGGCGTTGAGATTGATACGAAAGCGCGCCGGCGGCTTGAGAAGAACCTTCGGGCCTTCGCTGGAAATTACCCTGATCAGAAACGGCGTGCTGCCAGGGTTTTTCTGCAAAACGCCGAGAAGCTTCTGGTAATTTTCGCGCGTTGCCACCGAAGGAGGCACAATCAGGGTTATCTTCGAAAAACCCTCTTCGTTAAAGTCATCGAGGGTCAGAATCTTTTCAGCATTTACCTTGGTTGTTCCGTCGACCAGCTGGGTCTGCACAACCATGAACATCGGCTCATCAATGGTAAGCCGGTGGTGATACTCCTGGTATGATTTCGGAAACAGCGTCACATCGAGCGCAGTGTTTTCTGCTTCGATGGTCAGAAAGGCCATATAATCGCCCTTTTTGGTGATATGGCGCTTATATGCAGTCAGAATGCCGGCAATACGGCAGAATTTGCCATCACCGGCTTCGAGAATGCTGCTCAGCGTGTGCGTCGAAAAAACCCGGCCAAGCGGTGCTACAGCGTTAAACGGGTCGCCGGTGAGATAAAACCCGAACACTTCTTTTTCGGCAGTAAGCAGCTCTTTTTCGGTGAGCTCAGGTATCTCTGGCGGCGTCAGCTCGATATCGCCCATTCCCTCAGCTTCTTCACCAAAAACATCAAAAAAGGTAATCTGGCCGGCGCTGCGGTTTTTCTGCACCGACTGGCCTGATTTGAGCGCCTCTGCGGCCATGGCTATAAGCTGACTCTTCTTGAGCCCGAACGATTCGAAAGCACCAGCCTTGATCAGCGCGTCGATGACCCGATTGTTAACCTGGCGCGTATCAATTCTGCGGGTAAAATCGCCGAGAGACTTGAACGGGCCATCTTTTTGCCGCTGCGTTACTATTGATTCAACAGCACCGGCGCCAACGCCTTTTATTCCGCTCATGCCAAAACGGATACTGCCTCTGTCAGCCTTGAACAGAGCATCTGAGATGTTAACGTCGGGCGGCAGAATCTCAATGCCCATGGTGCGGCATTCATCGACATATTCGGCGATCTTGTCGGTGTTGCTGATTTCATTAGAGAGAACAGACGCCATGAATTCAACCGGGTAATGCGCCTTTAAATATGCAGTTCGATAAGTGATAACCGCGTAAGCCGCTGAATGTGACTTGTTAAAACCATATTCGGCAAACCCGGCCATCAGATCAAAGATATCCTGTGCCTGCTGCTCGGGAACGCCGCGTTCTACCGCGCCTTTGACGAACAGCTTGCCCATTTTTTCCATGACTTCGGCAATCTTTTTGCCCATGGCTTTGCGCAAA
>MFYY01000135.1:1644-3201 GCA_001787855.1 Candidatus Riflebacteria bacterium GWC2_50_8
GTTCCTGATAGAGGAAAACGCCGTAGGTGTCGCGCAGCACCGGTTCCAGGTCCGGGTGCGGGTAATCGAGAGATTTGCGGCCATGTTTGCGCTCGACGAAGTCGTCGACCATCCCTGAACTCAGCGGGCCAGGGCGGTACATTGCCAGCAGGGCGACGATGTCTTCAAATACCGATGGCTTGAGGCGCGCGATCAAATTGCGCATCCCCGCCGATTCAAGCTGAAATACGCCGAGAGTCAATGCCTGCTGCAACAACTCGTAAGCCTTGGGGTCGTCGATGGGAATCTTGTCAAGATCGACCTCGATGCCCTGTGCTTCTTTGATGTTTTCGAGAGCGCGCTGCAGAATGGTCAGCGTCTTGAGGCCAAGAAAGTCCATTTTGAGCAGGCCAATGCTCTCAATGGCGTTTTTCTCATACTGGGTCATCAGTTCATCGTTCTTGTCGTAATAAAGAGGAACGATATCCATCAGGTCCTGGTGCGAGATAACAATGCCGCAGGCATGCACACCGGTGTGCCGAACCAGTCCGTCAACGGTTTCGGCGATGCGCAGAAGTTTTTTCTGCAACTCGGTGCCATGTTCGACGACTTCTTTTAATTCAGGAACTTCATAAAGCACCTTTTTGAGATGCGTGCCAGGTTTTTCAGGCACCATCTTGGCAATGCGGTCGACCTCGGAAAGCTCCATGCCGAGCACGCGGCCGATATCCCTGATCGCCATCTTGGCAAGAATAAAGTTAAAGGTGATGATCGAAGAAACCTTGTTGCGCCCGTATTTATCGACAACATAGTCGATAACTTTCTGGCGGCCCTCGTCACTGAAATCGACGTCGATATCTGGCATACTGATGCGCTCAGGGTTCAAAAAGCGCTCGAACAGCAGCCCGTATTTGATCGGGTCAATGTCGGTAATCCTGAGAAGATATGCAA
Organism: Candidatus Riflebacteria bacterium GWC2_50_8; assembly: GCA_001787855.1. Classification (GTDB taxonomy): domain Bacteria; phylum Muiribacteriota; class Ozemobacteria; order Ozemobacterales; family Ozemobacteraceae; genus Rifleibacterium. The sequence goes on from MFYY01000135.1 coordinate 2,575, forward strand.
CAATACTGCCGGCCGCCGAACCGCGACCCGGGCCGACTGGCACATCCATTTCTCGTGCTTTCTTGATAAAATCCCAGACGATGAGAAAGTAATCGCAAAAACCCATGCGCTTGATAACCCCAAGTTCGTATTCAAGCCTTTTGGTATGCACCTCATCGGGCGTTTCGCTGCCATAACGGCTGATCATGCCTTCGTAGCAGAGTTCAGTCATGTAACTTTCTGAGGTTTTGCCTTCAGGAATCGGGAAACTGGGCAGAATCGACTTGCCAAGAGTCAGCTGAACGTTGCAGCGCTCGGCAATGCGCAAAGAATTAGAGATCGCCTCGGGGTAGTCGGCGAACAGGTCAGTCATTTCCTGCGGTGATTTGAGATAAAACTCACGCGTTTCAAAACGCATGCGCTTGACGTCGTCGATTTTGGCATTGGTGCTCAGGCAGAGCAGTGCATCCTGGGCTTCCCAGTCTTCGGGCTTGATGTAATGGCTGTCGTTGGTGGCGACAATCGGCGCATCGCATGACCGCGCCACTTCAACGAGTTCTCTGAGAATCTTCTGCTGTTCAGGTATGCCATGATCCTGAATTTCAACGTAAAAATTCTCGGCACCAAAAATTTTCTGGTAGCGCTTTA
>MFYY01000135.1:3211-6452 GCA_001787855.1 Candidatus Riflebacteria bacterium GWC2_50_8
AGACAGGCGCTTAGCGCGATCAAGCCTTCGCTGTATTTTTCCATCAGCTCGAAATCGATGCGTGGCTTGTAATAAAAGCCTTCAGTAAAACCTATAGTCGAGAGTTTAACCAGATTTCGATAGCCAGCCAGGTTTCGCGCCAGCAGCACAATATGGTAGGGAGACTGTTCGCGGGTGCGGTCTTTGTGCGAACCGTTGGTCAGATAGGCTTCATAACCAATAATCGGCTTTACGCCTCTTTTGAGGGCATATTGATAAAGTTCGATGGCGCCAAACATGTTGCCGTGGTCAGTAATGGCAATCGCCGGCATGCGAAAACGCCGGGCGGCATCGACGATTCCCTTGACCGGTGCAGCGCCATCAAGCAGACTATAGTGGCTGTGTACGTGAAGATGAACGAAATTGGTATGGTACATAACAGGAATGATTATATCAATTTGCCGTTTTTTAGCAAAGAAAAACCACTTTTTTACATTTAATTGTTACGGCAAATTACGGCGGCATTTTCTATGGCCTGTCAGGATGATTCTGTTATAATATTGGGCATAAAAAACGAGGATGACATTGAATAAGGGTTCAGAAAAACTTCAGATCGCGTTCAGATATGCATTCGGTCTGTTCAGTCCAGTTGTCATAAGCCTGGCCATGGTTTATGCAGCGCTGGCGGTCAGCGACTATCAGAATGACCGGCAGAAGCAATTCCAGCGCCAGATATGGGAAGAAAAAGCCGAAATCACCCTGGCTTCTGTACGTTCAAACCTAACCTTTGCCGACCAGTTTACCAGATTCGGCAACTCGCTGAGCACCGATATACAAAAATCTGGCCCGGCTTCTTTCTCAGGATTATTGCTGAAACAGGCTATCCAGAGACATTATCCCGGCGACACACTGACAGAAGACTGCCAACAATGGGCTTTTACGGTTGCCAACGGTCAAAGCAAAGCTGTTGCAGCAGTGGGCTTTGAAAAGACACGCCTGCGGATTATGGAAAAGCTTTTTAACGCGCTGCTGGAGTTTTCCAACAACCCTGAAATTACAAGCAGCCAGATCAATCAGAATGAAAAGTTCGTAAAAAGTTTGCTGGGCCAGCACTCAGCACCACTGCAACTTGGTCGCCTGCGCGAAGGAAGACTGACTCCCGTACAATTCGAAAGCAGCAACTGTTATATCTACTGGCGACAATTCAAGGCTGATGACCGAACGTTTGGCGGGTGGCTGACTATAATACCAGCCAGCAGGGCTGTAAATCTTAACATGGCTCTGCGCAGCATAGCTACCAGAACATTGAATGAGACGAGAAGATATCTGGCAGTTGCCTTTGTGCCATGTGTCGGCATGGAAAACCGTTTGCAGATAATTCTGCCTGAGCAGTTCGACACAGATCCTGATTATCGAAAATCGGTAACCACAATGCTGGCAAAACTGGGCAAACTTTATCAACAGACACCTGAGGCAAACTCTGCCGCTCAAAATCAGGCTCGCCCCAGCAAAATTATCGAAATCGACAATCATCTGTTTGTCAGAGATTTTACAACTGTCGACATCTCTTACGATGCAGTAGTGTTTGCTCCGATTCCCAGAACACTGAAGAGCGGCAAAACAAGCCCCTGGCCGGCAATGACTGCCACCATGGCAATCTGGCTGATAATTTTCGCCTTCTATTATTTCAAAAATGGCAGAGCCGGGCTACCTCTGGCAGTTGCCTTTCGCGTGCTCTTTCTGTTCTCAGGCCTCCTGCCGATTTTTCTGATGCTTGCACTGGCACACGGATTGATCGAAGATTCTTATGCGACCTCGCTGATAGAGCTGCGTCAGGAAAATACCGAGCGCCTCGCCAGAATAAGCGAGAAAAGCGATAACCTTCTGCATCTCTTTGGCGACAATGTGTCGCGGGCAATCAACGATTTAAACCTTCAGCCGCTCCTTAAGACGAATCGCCGTGAAGATGCAGAAACGGCCTTCAATCTGGCCAGAAACTATCTCGAAAAAATCGAACTGGCACTCGACTATGCTTATGTGTTTGTTCCAGGAGGCATGTCTGAACTGTTTCTACATGACCAGAGGCGCTACAAAAATGCCAAAACGGTCATGGATCTTTTTGGACCTTCCATCTACCAGATAAACCAGAAATATTCAGTGCTCTGGGATCTTCCCGAAATTAACCTTGATGCGTCACAGAAAAACTTTTTGAAGATACTTGGCGGCTTTCACAGCAGCTTTCTTGACGACGTCTTCATGTACTCCTATGAAAAGGAAATTGCGATTAAATTTGGCTACAACAGCAGCGACTATTTCTATACTGTTGCGCTTTCTGACAAAGGCCGAGTAAGAAGTTACGTCGGTTTTGCGGCGAATTCCGAAGAGCTGTTCAGAAAATTTCTGGCCCGCGAACTTGATTCTTTGAACATTTCAGATACCACCATATTTCTTGCCGCCGAGGAGTTGAACAATTCAGAGTTTACAATTTTTCCGTTTAAAAAAATGAATGTTCTGAACAGTCAGGTCGGCAAAAATGCCATGAGCTTTATCGCCAGATGCCGAAGTTCACTGTTTGAAAAATATATGTCTGACCGTGATTACATGTATGTTTTCTACCCAATGGCCAAAATGCAGAAATACGCGACAGGCTGCGTGGTGTCACTGGCTGGAATCAATCGTGAGCGTAGTTTTAAGAGGCTGTCCGTCTCCTTTATCGCGGTAGTTCTTGCGTGCATAATGTATGTGCTCGCATCTTTCGCCACCTCACACATGCTCAAGCCGGTAACCGAAATCAACAATGCCCTGCAACGAATCAGCGCCGGGAATCTCGAAAACAGGCTGTGCTTTGCCAGAACCGACGAAATCGGTCAGCTTGGCGACACGATCAACATGATGCTCGACGGCTTCAAACGTCGGCTGCGCCTTGGCAAATTTGTCTCAACTACTTTTGAACAAAGTCTTATCGACAATACCAGTATTGAAGACAGTAAGAGGGCAAAAGCAATGAGCGGCACCGTGCTTTTTTCAGACATCAGAAGCTTCACCACTTTGTCTGAAAGTAATCCGCCAGAAAAAATCGCCGCGATGCTTAATCTCCATCTTGAAACCATGTCAGGCATGGTGCAGAAATTTGGTGGCCAGGTCGAGCAGTTTATTGGCGACGCCGTGGTTGCCTTTTTCCCCGACCTGCCTGAAAAAGACAGTAGAATAAATGCAGTCAAAGCTGCGACAGCCATGCATAATGCACATCGGGAGATATCTC
>MFYY01000135.1:6471-11292 GCA_001787855.1 Candidatus Riflebacteria bacterium GWC2_50_8
ATCGCCGGGGCACTGATCACGCCTTCCCGCTCCGAGTTCTGCATAATCGGAAAAACCAAAGCAGACGCCGAGCATAATGAGCAGCAGAGCAAGCTGGGCCGGCATACCCGAATAATTGTCTCGGCTGCGATGGTCGATGCCGCCAGTTCCCTCGGGCTGGCTACTGAACAGCTTATGAACACAGGGCTGTTTGAAATTACTACAGGAGATCGGCTTTCATGAAAAAGACTCTCCTGATTATTGTTATCAGCATGTTTCTGGCAGCCCCCGCGCTGGTGCTTTATTACTCAATGCGAACCTCTGCTGCAGCAATGCAGACTGAGCACGAGAAACAGCTTCTGAAACGCATGCAAAATGAGCTGCAACGTCAGGATATGCTGATTAACCCGGTTATCGAAATTTATCGAAAGCTGTTCATGGCCCTTCGCCAAACTCGCAGCAACATGTTTTTTAAAGACCTGTTCAATGAAGTTAACGACGAACTTTTAAATTATGCAACCAGCCTGATGAAAGAAGCAACAGCGCTGTGGTTCGGCGGTGAAGCCTTTATTGTCTACCATAAGAATGGTCATGACAGTCACTTTACTGTAACAAATGGCAAAAAAACGCCGGCAGGACAGCTGGAAAAGTTTGGATTGGCATTACGCGGAGCGCAAGCCATTTATAATCCAGCACAGCCGCTTAATGTCGACAGCCAGGTTTTGAGAAATATTGCCAGAGAAAGCCTTGGCGTATATTTCAGTTTTTCAATATTAAATTCAGACGGTGACGGCGATAAAATTCAACGGGTTGTCTTAAGAGAACAGCATTCCTACCGTCTCTTAATGATGCTGCGCCTGCGTGGCACTTTTCTGATCAACTATCTTATCGATCTGACGCGAGTTGATGACGACCAGAGGGCAAAACGAAAAATCGCAAACTGGCAATACAATGACATGGGTCTTGCCTTGTTCACGAACAAAAATCCAGAGAAAATGTTTTACTCGGAATATTTTAACGGCCGGCAGGCAATGTTAAAAACCATACGCGGTTTGCTAGAGGATTCAAACGACCGCAGTATAAACCTCAGATATAACAATTCTTTAATCATGGCAACCGCTGGCGACCCGAAAAAGCAGCATCGAACGCTAATTGTTGCCGAGATCCCGTCAGAAATTAAGCAGCCTGGAATGCTTTTTCTGGTCATATTATTCGGCTTCGCCGGCTGTTATGGATTTAAAATAGCCATAGACAGCATTGTATTTGGCCGAGGCAGCGGCTTTTCGATCAAAATGTTCATCGTCAGCATATTCGTTCTGGTAACCATGCTGCCGCTGCTAAGCTCAGCCTATCTTGCCAATGAATATGTCGTTGCCAACTTCAAAAAAGAAAAAAACCGGGTAGTAAAGGAACTTACCGATGAACTGCTTGCCCTTGACCAGCAGACCTTCGCAACCTACCGGTCTTCGATAAACCTTGCCAAAAGCCTTAATTCAGTCGAAAAACTCGCAGAACTGACCGGCCTGCCAGAATCAGCTTCGATACGCGAGCTCTTCCTGAAAGCCGCGCAACAGCTTTATAACACCAACGATCAGGCGCGCGTTTCAGACATCTGGGTCTACGAAGAAGACCAGGAGTTCTTCTCAGTAAGATTTGACAGGGAAAAGCTTACATACAGCATCAACAAAAGTGCGAACATGATACTTGAAGAATTTTTCCTGTCCAAGAAGAAAGAGTATTTGAGAAGACATAATCCTGAAAAAAAGCCTGAAACAGAAGTGAAGCAGAACGACGCCATCGAGATTGAGTCATTAAAGACCGAACTTCTCGACAGCTTCTTTTTAAACCTGTTTGGCGAAAAAACCTATTACATGCTGCGTGAAGACTTTGGTTCACTGCTGAAACAGGAGTCATTCATGGATACCAACGCCATGATAACTATTCCAGTCACCAGAAAAGGCAGAACCAGATATATCTGTACCTGGATCTTTGACTCTGCTTCGATCAGAGATCACTTCCCCGAAAGCAGGCTTAGACAAAACCCGGATCAGCCTTTGTTCGTAATGTATGGCAATGACCAGTACATCGGATCGCGGCCTATTCCCCTGACTGATCTCAGCGATAAATTTCCTGCACTGGTTACTCTCGGCAACCAGTCATTGATAACGGGAAGCCGGTTGTTCATGCAGGATTACCTCGCATCAGGTTCGCCGATCTTTGAAGCCCGGCCGGCACGCTATTCAGACTTCATAATCTGCGGCAGCAGGCATACCCGAGCTCTCGAAAGCATAAGCGACGAACTGGTTGCAGAAGCACTGAAACATTTTGCTGTCATTGCCGGCGCAGGTATTTTGCTGGCACTGTTGACCTCATTATATTTCACACTGCCAATTCGCCAGCTTATTCAGGCCACTTCCCAGATTGCCGACGGCAATTATGAGACTCGTCTTGACCCGAGGCATCCTGATGAATTTGCTCTGGCTGCCGCCACATTCAACAAAATGGCCACTGGCCTGCAGCAGGGAGAGTTGCTCAGCAGCTTTGTCTCGGAAAGCGTCAAAGAGCTGACTGCCCGCGAACAGCTCACCAGTTCTGACATTGCTCAGAATACTAGAGCAACAGTACTTTTCTCTTCGATCAGGGATTTTCATACTGTTCAGCAGCAGCACGACCCGCAGAAGACCTTCGAAATACTGCAGGCACACCTGTCTGCAGCTGTCGAAGCCGTAGAAAAGCATGGCGGCGAAATCGATAAAATGATCGAAGATAAGGTCATGATAGTTTTCGACAGCAGACAACAGAATGAACAGGAACAGGTTAATGCCGCCGTCGCTACCGCCATTTCGATAAAACAGGCGATGCAGAAAGTATATGGGCTGCACACGGCCGCAGGCATTACTACAGGCGAAGTCGTCGCCGGGGTCATGGGCGCGAGCAACGTCAGGCTTTCGAAAACTGTTGTCGGCGACACGGTAAATCTGGCGGCACGCCTGGCGGCTATCGCTGCCGGATTTAGCGAAGGCGGCATAGTCGCAGCCGAGAGCAGTGTCACTAAATTGTCTGCCGGTTACCGCTGCGAAAAGTTGCCGATAAGTCAGGTCAAAGGCAAAACCCATACGGTCGAAGCCTTCAGCATAAGCAAGGTAAAAGCCTGACATGCATAAAAGATGGGATTTGCGTTCAGCTTTCGTCTTTTTCTTTCCGATCATTATCGGCCTGATTTTTTACTCTGTTTTTTCAGAATCGCTGCAACGTCTCGATCTCGCCCGACAACAGCGCTTAGAAGATGAATGGCTCAATCGCGCCAGCATTCTGGCGGCACGGGTAAGGTCTGAATACACGACCGAACGCCAGTCAGAGCAATCATTCAAGGCCATTGCCGAACATCTCGAAAAAACTACAGGCAGCGCCGATAACGAGCTGGCCCCACTGCTAAAGCAGGCTTTTGTCAGCAACCTGTCGCCCGAAATCGCCGAAAAATGCCAGACCTGGGCGTTTGTAAAAACCAGGGACCAGTTTGAGCTTATCGAGAGCGACAACCTGATGAACCAGAAAAGGCGCGCTTTCACGCGGGTTTTCGAGGCTCTCTGCCATCTTGCCCGCGACACCGGCGATAGCGCTGGCAACCGTTTGCACGAGCGTTTTATCAGCGGCATGTTTGGCGAAAACTCTTCGCCACAGCATCTGGCGACTGAGCGCCAGGGCCGGCTTACCCCGGTGGTCTACGAAAGCGGGCATTACTACCTGTGCTGGCGTGTGCTCGAACTTGGCCAGAACAGGTTTCTTGGCTTCATCAGCCTCTTGCCAGGCGCATTTGTCGAAGATACCCAGGCCGCGCTGCAACGACTGGTCGACCAGATTCACCAGACAGATGCCAATGCCGGACTGACAGTTTTTGTCAATTCACCTTTGCTTGAGCCCACCATAAACCCGGTAACACCACGACTGGCAGCCAAACAGCCGGCGACAGCAAACCTCATTCAAAAGCTGTGTCAGCACTGGGGCAGCGACAGTATCAAGCCGCGCCAGATCAACCAGATAAAAGGCAGCTGGCTGTATTATGATTTTATTGATACCGAAACCTCTTATTCAATTGCCATTATCTCAGACCCGTCAAGAGTTTACGCCTATTCTCAAAGGTCACTGCAGGTAACCCTGCTCTTGCTGCTGTGTTGGATCCTTTATTTTTTCAGACACCGCAGGAGAGGCGCTCTCTCTTTATCGATGGCATTCAGGCTGCTGTTTTTCATGACCGGCATGCTGCCGGTTGCAGTATTAGTGCTTCTGGTTCTCAACCTCATCGACGAGTCGGTCGAGGCCAGAATTAAAAGCCGCATCAACCACGCCCGCGAAACCCTGCGCAAAACTGACCAGAATTCTGAAAACATCAGCCACTGGTGCGGCATGATGCTCGGCGAGCTGCTGAAAAAGCCACAATTACAAAGACAACTCAATCGGCCAGACATGCAAAAACAGGGTTTTGAATTTCTCACCCACGAACTGCACAGACGCAACTACAGCCTGCAATATCTGCTGTTGTTCAAGCCTGGTCATGAACCGCGCTGTCTTACTGTATTACCCGGGCGTGCAGCAATGGCGCGCTTTCACCTCGATTATTTCGCAGTATCCTGCGAATCTCTGTCACGCATGTTTGCCATATACCGCCCGAGCATGCCTGTAATAAAGCTGTCTGCCATGCAAAAAACATTGCTGGGTATCTTTAATAACTTGGGAACCTCGGTCGCCAAACAGATTTTTCTTGATTCAATCGAACGCATGACTTACATGAAAACCGGCAACAATGCGCGAAACTTCTTTTACAACAGCATCATCATCGACGAG
>MFYY01000136.1:0-3816 GCA_001787855.1 Candidatus Riflebacteria bacterium GWC2_50_8
TGGGAGAGTAGGTCGCCGCCAGGTCTATGAAGCCCCAACAGATTATTCTGCTGGGGCTTCACCCTTTTAGGCCGCATAGCTTTGCGTCTCGGCGACCGACCCTCCCACGCGTGGGAGGCTGCACGCTTCCCATCCGGGTGCGCGCAGCATAAGCGCCCTCCGTGGCGCAAAAGTCGGTCGCTCTGAAAAAGATGGTTGAGATACCGATAGGGGTTCAACATGTTGAACCATTACGCGGCATTTCATGCGCGTAATCGTAATCGAGAAGTTCTATCTTCGCAGTATTCCTTGAATAGGGGGGATCTATAAGCAGTGAGAGATTTCTGCTGGGGCTTCACCCTTTTCAGATGGGTCTCATTGGTGTGCTCTGCGCTTGACATCCTGGCGTAAAACTCGATCGCTCTGTTAGAAGGGTTTTGTAATTATTGGTGGCTAGACGGGTGCAACGCACTGTGTGGGCGCTTCTGGATGTTTTTAGAGCTGTGTTAAATAATAATTGCGATGCACATATGGCTTTACAATTCGGGACTGTAACGGTAAGCTGAACATAGAATGTGCAGGATTCGTTTGCTTTAATTTGCTGATTCAGGATGTTTTAAGTGTCAGATGATGTGAGCAGCCAAAAGATAGAAGCTGAGAGCGCAGATTTGCGCCGTCGGGTTTTGCTGATTTCTTCAATACTGGCTGTTGTCTACGGCATCTGGTTTGCTGTCGATAATTATAAAACCAGTTTCTCCCTTGCGTTAGCTGACAGTGTTGTAGCTGTAATCTTTTCCTTTATTGGCTATTTTTCATACAGACGCTCTAATTCTATGTGGCCGCGGTATGCAGCAATAGCTACCTGTTGCGTTTTCTTTTTTTCAGTCTATCTCTCTGGTGGCGCTGAAGGAACAGGAGCAGCCTGGAGTTTTGTAGTTCCTCTTATCGTGTTTTTTCTCGGGGGGTTCAGAGTTGGCTTGTCATGCTCTCTGATTTACATGACTCTGTGTGCTTTGGCAGTAATATACAATTTTGCTTCGCCAGGCTTGTTCTACATTTACCCAGTTGAAGTTCTCAAAAGATTTTTTGGTATTTTCGCTTTTTCCACAATTATTGCTGCCGGCTACGAGTATCACAAATTCAAGGCCGAACAGCGACTTTTGGAGCTTTTGAATACAGCTCACATTGCTGTTGAAAAAACATCGATATCTGAACTGAAATACCGAACTCTTTTTGACGGTTCCGGGCACGGTATTATTGTAGCAGATGTAGAGCGTGAAGAAATTGTAGAAGTTAATCCCGCGGCATCCATGATGTTTGGCTACCAGAACGATGAGTTAAAGGGTGAGTCAATAGAATTACTGCATCCAGCCGATGAACTTTTCGATACGATGCATCTTTTCCGTAAGAATGCAGAGTCTGTTTTTGCACAGGTGACGCAATTGCCTTGTCGGCGCAAGGATGGTTCAATTTTTTACGCAGATCTTCATACTGCATGCATGACTCTGGAAGGTCGCAAACGTGTTGTTGGATTCTTTTCTGATGTAACCAGACGGGTGCAGGCTGAAAGAGAGCTTGTCGCCGCGAGGAGCCGAGCCGACGCGGCCAGTGAAGCAAAAAGCGTTTTTCTTGCCAATATGAGCCACGAAATTCGCACGCCCATACATGGCATTTATGGCATGGTTGAACTCCTGCTGCAGACTCAAATGACAGACGAACAGAAACAGTATGCTGAGATTATCCGCGACAGCAGCAACTCTCTGCTGGTTTTAATCAGTGATATTCTTGACATTACCAAGATAGAATCCGGGAAAATGGCTGTCGAAAGCGTCGAGTTTGATTTGATAAGCCTTGTGCGCGAAGTCTTTGAGCAGATGCGGCCCAAGGCGACTCTGAAAGGTCTTATCAGCAATCTGTATCTGCACGAGAATTTACCTGAGTTTGTGCGCGGTGATGCCCTGAAATTGCGACAAATACTGGTTAATTTGATTGATAATGCAATAAAATTTACTGTGCATGGCGAAATTCTCGTAAATGTATCGCCTGACCCAAATTCAGCCGAAAAGCAGCAGATTCTATTCGAAGTAAATGACTCGGGAATTGGAATTCCTGATGAAAAGGTTGGGCTGCTCTTTCAGAGTTTCACTCAAGTTGATTCTTCTTCAACAAGAAGATATGGCGGAGCAGGCCTGGGTTTGTCGATTTCCAGAAAACTTGCAAATCTTATGGGTGGAGATATCAGCGTAAAAAGCGAGCTTGGGCGTGGTTCACATTTCTGGTTCAGCCTGCTGCTTCCTTATGTGAAGAGAAAAAGCCATGAAAGGCCACAGAACAGTATTTGCTCCAAGTCCGGCAGGTTGCTGGCAGTTTCGGTCGACGGAGTTGGCCAGCATCAATATAATGCGCTGTTCGCAGAAGATAACCCGGTTAACCAGTTTGTCGTCAAAGCGATGCTCAATAAAATGGGGATGCAGGTTGATGTTGTTGCCAATGGCCATGAAGCTATTCTTGCTCTGGCAAGTCGAAAATATGACATTCTGTTACTTGATTTGCAGATGCCTTTGCTTGATGGGTTTGAAACCATCAGGCTTGTTCGCGGCAATGTTAACGCGAATTTTGATCGCTCAATTCCGGTTGTAGCTGTTACTGCCGATGCTTTTCCGGAAACCAGGGAGACCTGTCTCAAGGCTGGCATGAATGATTGTCTGATTAAACCCTTTAAAATGCATGATCTAGATCAGATTGTCAAAAAATGGCTGACTGTTAAGCATTAAGCAGCGCTACAGACAAAGTTTGCTCAAGAAACCTGATGACAATTTTAATGTGGCAAAATTCCTGATTTGAATCATTCGTTTTTTTATTTTTTTTAAATTGTGAAGTAAAAATATCAGAATTTGCTGTAAATTTATTATTTATGCTTGACGATTCATGCGTCGACAATTACTATTAAGAATCATTTTTCGGCAGAAAGTTTTAAACGAAAGAGGTAAGCATGTCTCAGATAACAAAGATTTTTGGAGAACTTACATTCAGCCGCACAGTTATGCGTGAAAAGCTAAGCCACAACACTTATGAACGGCTTATTTCGACAATACATACTGGCAATCCACTCGACGAATCAATCGCCGAGCCAGTAGCTCATGCCATGAAAGAATGGGCCATCGCAGAGGGCGCCACCCACTTCACCCACTGGTTTCAGCCGCAAAGAGGCGGAACTGCTGAGAAGCATGATGCCTTCATAACATATTCCGAGACAGGCGACATCATTGAGCGATTCTCGGCAAAGCAGCTGATACAGAGTGAACCAGATGCTTCTTCTTTCCCCTCAGGTGGCATGCGTTCAACTTTTGAGGCACGCGGCTACACGGCCTGGGATCCGACTTCCCCGGCATTTCTTCTCGAAACGGGCAATGCCAAGACACTGGTTATTCCCTGTGTTTTCCTGTCCTGGACAGGAGCTGTTCTTGACCTTAAAACGCCTTTCCTGCGTTCGATGCGAGCCCTCAATGACGCTGGAATAAGGTTACAAAGACTTCTGGGCAATCGCCTTGCCAAAAAGATCGTTGTAAACTGCGGCCCTGAACAGGAATATTTCGTTGTCTCCAAAAAACTTTATGAAACCCGGCAGGATCTGCGCATATGTGGGAGAACCCTGTTTGGAGCCGCCCCGGCCAAGGGACAGCAGATGGAAGACCATTATTTTGGTGCAATTCATCCCAAAATAATCAAATTCATGGTTGAGCTTGATCATGAACTATACAGACGTGGCATACCCGCCAAAACCAGGCACAACGAGGTTTCGCCCAATCAGTTTGAAATCGCTCCGCTTTATGAAGA
>MFYY01000136.1:3826-8626 GCA_001787855.1 Candidatus Riflebacteria bacterium GWC2_50_8
ATGTTATGCGCCAGGTTGCCATGCGGCACGATCTGTATATAACCATGCACGAAAAGCCTTTCGCAAGAGTTAACGGGTCGGGCAAACATGTAAACTGGTCGATTGGCGACAATACCGGCACAAATTATCTCGAGCCATCTGCATCACCTCTTAAGAACATTTCATTCCTGCTTACTCTTGGCGCGCTTATGCTTGGCGTCGACAAATTTGGAGGACTGCTGCGAGCCTGTGTTGCCGATGCTGGTAACGACCATCGTCTGGGTGCCAGCGAAGCTCCCCCGGCAATCATGTCGATGTATCTGGGTGAGTATCTTACACGCCTGATCGATGAGATAGAAAGAATGGGCAAGCCAACCGAGCAGGTCATGGCCAATATAAACATGGGAGTTCGCAACCTGCCCAGAATTTCCAAGGATTATTCTGACAGAAATCGCACATCACCGATTGCCTTTACCGGCAACAAATTTGAATTCCGTGCGGTTGGCTCTTCGCAGAATCCTTCAGAGGCTGCTACTCTTCTTAATCAGTTGTGCACCTACGGTTTCTACACCATTGAGAAGCGTCTGACGGCGTACAAGGATAAGGACATTCGAGAAAGTGCTTTGCTGGTGTTAAAGGATGTCTTTAAGGAGACTCGACGGATAAGGTTTGAAGGTAATGGCTACTCTGAAGAATGGCATAAACAGGCTGAGAAGCTGGGACTGCCCAACGCAAAAAATACCCCAGCAGCTCTGCATGCTTTTCTTGAGCCTGAAGCGATTGAACTCATGGAGAAAACCCATGTGCTGAGTGAACGTGAAGTCTGTGCAAAGGTTGAGATAAAGCTCGAAAATTACGTTAAAACCAAGGAAATAGAGTATAAGACTGCTGTCAATATTGCGCAGACTGAAATTCTGCCGGCAGTTATCAGGCAGATCAGCGCAGTTGCTTCAGCAGCGGCAGCAACAAAATCTGCAGGCGTGGCTTCCAAGGTATTGACCGCAGAAGTTAAGAAGTTCGACACCCTGTATTCTGATATTAAATTGCGTTTTGAAGCCCTGGAAGCTGTTCTTGTAAAGGCAGACGAAAAAGAAAACCTGCACAAGAAGGCTGTCTATCTCGCAGACGCTGGTGAAAAGGCTCTTGGGGAATTGCGCGAATCAGTTGATCTTGCTGAACAGCAACTAGCTCATGAATTCTGGCCTATGGCCAAATATCAGGAGCTATTGACGGTTTTATAGCTTCGCCAGGCTGGCAATAGCAGGCAATTCAGCCGGCTGCTTCTGTAAGTCAGTAAGCAGCCGGTTTTTACATTTCCTGATTGCTGACAACGGAGTGCAGCTGGTACAGATTCTGTGTGGCGGCACCCTTGATTTCAACATTGCTCATTATGCTGAATTTGAAAGACTCTGGTGGCAGGCTTTTGAATGTAGCTTCATCGACAATAATTTCGCCACTTTTGGCAACCTTTTCTATTCGAGCCGCGAGATTTACGGTTTCGCCAATTGCTGTGTATTCCATACGGTTTTTCGAGCCAAAATTGCCGACAACGGCTTCTCCTGTAGAAATAGAAACTCCGAGGCCAAGAGAGCACCCGGCTGGCAATTTTACAGGAACCATGAATCTGGCAAATTCTTCCTGCAGTCTGAATGCGGTGTAAACCGAACGAATAGTGTCATCGACACCTTGATTTGGTGCACCGAACAGCACTAGAATCCCATCTCCCATAAACTTGTCAATTGTTCCGCCGTTTTTGCTGATCAACGTGCAGGCCCGCTCAAACCAGGTGTTTAAAAGCAATACCAGGCCTTCGATGGGTATAGTTCCGCTCAGTCTGGTGAAGCCTCGCAGATCAGCGATCATGACAGAAATTCTGGCCTTTTTTCCGCCCAGCGCAACATGGCTTTGGCTGTCGATAATGCCTTTGGCGACATCGCCTGAAACATATTTTCCCAATGCACTCTCGACGCGCTCTGTTTTTTGCACCGCTTTGTCGAGCAACTGTCTGACCACAAGATTGGTCTGGCAATTCTCGAACGCAGAACCGAGAACATAGGCAAAAGCCGCAAAATGTGCGGGATCAAGATAGCTTTTATTTTCTTCTTTCTGGCGGAAAATGACGACGAGCCCGGTGACGATGTTCGCTGCACTTAGCGGCATCGCTGCCTGTGCGTCGGCCGAAGATTCTGGAATCAGCTGTTTAAGGGTTCGCAAGCTGGTCTTTCCACCAATAAGGCTTAACATGCCTTTGTCAGGGTCGTAGCTGTGTTTTCGCCAGAAATCAGGTTTGACCAGAATTGGTTGGAAATTGCTGTCGGCAGGGGTTCCTGGTCGAAAATTCGGAATCAAAAGATTTTTTTCGTGGTTGGCCAGATAGATAACCGCTTTTTCTGCTTTAAAAAAGTTTTCGAGCACATGATAGGCCTGCGACAGGACTTTTGTTTTGTCTCTTAAGCAGCCGAGAAGGCTGAAATAAAGAAGCTTCTGCATGCTCAGATCTTCGTTTTCCTTTAAATCCGACTTCAATTTGGCAAACTGATTTTCAGAAATGTATGACAGACTTAGTTGCCAGTAAAAAGCGAAAATGCCGGCAGAAACAATGATGTGTCCGAACAGGCCGGTGAAAAAGAACTGAGGCACGCCGTAATGCATTGACAACACCAGCAGGATCAGAAGATTAGGCATCTGAGCTGCTGCGGCTACAATGTAGAATTGCTCAATTCCAGTGAGAGTAAGGGGCAGAAGCATCGCAGCCAGCAACAGGCCTCTGATGGCATGTGACATTTCACGACTGGAAATAAAATAGCCGTCAGCCGCGGCCAGCAATATTGCCAGACCGATATATATAATGAAAAGTCTTGAGCTGATAAGACTTTTAACGGCAGTGGTAATTTTTGAGAATGCAAACTCAGCCACAGAATTCCTCGATCGACTCTGTCAGTGAAGGTTGTAATGAGTAGCCGGAGCGTGCCAGAGTTTTTACAGAAAATTGAAATTAGAAAATAGCAGCTAACAGTCTTTGTTATCATTACACCATTTTGCGCCGGTTGGCAATCGAAATGCGTTGATTAATGCAGTTATGCAGTTGCCAGAGCTTGAGTAATGACAGTCGATTTACAAAGTGCGAATCGTATCTCGCGGGCTATTAAATAATCGGCAAATCTGCTAGTATGGAGCAAGTCACCGCTTGATTCAGGACTCACCATATGGATATGACGATAATACTTACTGGTTTTGCAGTGTTTCTGGCGCGAATTGTTGATGTGTCGGTTGGCACAATTCGCATTATCAGCATAGTCAACGGCCGAATAAAAACTGCCTTTGTACTGGGCTTTATAGAAGTCAGTATCTGGCTGCTGGTAATCTCGACGGTCCTCGGAAAAATCAACGAAAGCCCCGTGATAGCTGTGTTTTATGCGCTAGGCTATGCATCAGGCAATGTCGTGGGCATTCTTATCGAAAAACGCGTTTCAGTCGGTAACTCTCTGCTGCGAATAATCAGTATGGAAAAAGGCCTTGAGCTTGCCACTGAATTCAAGCGTCTGGGCTTTCAAGTTGTTTCTTTCGACGGCATAGAGTCCGATCGTTCTATCAAAGAAATCGAGATTCCATGCCGGCGTAAGGACATTGACCACCTTGTCGAAATTGCCAGAAGGATTGAGCCTGACGCATTTTTCGTAACCGCCAATATCGGAGTCGGGCCAAAGATAAGACACCCGGTAATGCAGCCACCCAGCGGCTGGCGCGCTATTTTTAAGAGAAAATAATTGCTCTGGCACAATAACAAGATTGCTGGCAAAGCCATCCACTTTTGAAATAGTCACGACTGGCGTCAGGGTTATTGGTCGTCAGCGAACTCCGGCCCTGAACAATGTTTTCTTTAAATCCTGCAGGTTTTTTTTATAGTTGTAATCTTCTGTGCGACTCTTTTGTGCCAGTGGTTGCGCGGCTGCAGCAATTCTTTTTTCGAGTTTGCTGATTTCTTTGCGCAGCCAGCGACTGGTGGCATCAAGGGTTTGTATCTTCAATTCATTGCGCAGAAGCTGACAAGCAGTGGTGTAGTCGCCAAAATGCCCAGCGATAAGACTTAATGCAAGGTTATAATAATCTTCTTCGAGCAGCTCAGACCGACCAGTTGCCAGGGCCGAGAGCTCGAGCTGCCGACCGGCTCTGCTGACCAAATCACCAGAAGGCTCGTGATCGAACTCTATATCAGATTCGAGTCGTTTAATTGTCTGCTCGATAACCAGTTCAAGGCAGTCGAGATCGCGCAGAATCGAGCCGGCAGAAGCGATTGAGCTTATAGACAGCAAAAATACTATAAATGTTGCAAGGGGCTTGCGACCGTTCATTTCTGTTGATTAAGAAGTTCGGAGACCCTCGCCATGGCTTCTTCTCGACTGGTGATCTCTCCGAGAAACTGTGCTTCTTCCAGTGCTTCGAGAATTCTTTTGAATTCAGGGCCTGGCTTCAGTTTAAAATGTTTTATCAGATCGTTGCCGTTAAGAAATGGCGCCAGCTTAGGTCTTTTGAGCTGTTCATATAACGCCTGCATTATGTTCATAATGCCAAGTTCAAACTCGGTAAGCTCGTTTGAGCTGAGCGAACCCTGTGCCGAACAGCGATCTGCCAGCGATAGAAGAGCAATGCCGAGACCATCGCGGCCAGTTTCAGAGAAATAGCGAAACAGGCGTTTGTCATTCACGCCCTGTTGCAGCATCACACCGGGGCGCATGTGGTTTTTTACCAGCAACTGCAGATACTGGCTTTCGTTGACCGAAAGTCGCAAAGATTCGCTGATCTCGCGGGTAATTCGCACAC
>MFYY01000136.1:8672-8894 GCA_001787855.1 Candidatus Riflebacteria bacterium GWC2_50_8
CAGGCCGCCGAGTTTGAGCAGTTCACGGTATCTGCGGCTGCCAGAGAGATTTTCATCAAGATATTTCTCAAAAGCTGGCCACCACTCTGGCCTATCCTGAGCCAGCAGCAGTTTTTCAAGGTTTTCGAGCGTAAGCATGCTGTGCTCGAAGACATCGAGATGATGCCATTCATTCTGCTCAACACCTTCACAGGCGGCAAGCTGCGGAAAAATCACTGCCAG
>MFYY01000137.1:0-4412 GCA_001787855.1 Candidatus Riflebacteria bacterium GWC2_50_8
CTGAAAAGCGCAATATCGCCATGTTTTTACGGCAAGCCCAGCGCAAGGGGCTTTTACCGCAGAATCTTCCAGGCAATGATGCTGCCGAGGTGCTTGAAAATCTGCAGCGCCTGGCGCAGCCACGCAGAACCGATGCGCTCGACAAATTTGCGCGGGCGCTCAAGCAGAACCCGCTGCCGCCCGGCGTCAACATAAAAATTGACCAGACCTTTTCAAAACCCGGCATTCAGCTGACCTGCAACCTGACCCGTCGGCACAGCGGCCGCCTGACAGAAATGCAGGCCGCCGTTGACGCTATTTTTGCCGCAGTCGAAGAGTTGTAATACATGGCTTTAAGCTTCAAAAACCTATACGTCGACTTTGAGGTCAAAGACCTGCCACTGGCAAAACAAATTGAGAGCGTGATCAAATTTGAGCACAAACACGAGGTCAGCGGAGAACAGCATCCCGGCGATGGTCTATTGCTGACACTTAACCGTGGAGCATTTATAAAACCCTGTCCCGGCCAGAAAGGCAGTGTATGCTGCGGTTACTGGGTCGTGGAATGGGGAATGGGCTGCCCGTTCGAGTGCGAATACTGCATAATCCAGAATTATACCGGCGCCGGCGATGTAACGCTTTTTTTGAACTGGGAAGACTGCCGCCGCGAAATTTTAGAGCTCAGAGAGCGTATCAGCGGCCCAATCAGGCTGGGTACCGGCCAGTTCGGCGACCCGCTCGCGCTCGAAGGCATATTCCCGCTCAACGCTGCGATTATCGACTGGACCGCCGGAATGCACGATTTCACACTCGAAGTAAAAAGCAAAAGCGCTGACATCGCTGCAATCATGCGGGCAAAAGATGCCAACCACGTCACTCTCGCCTTTTCGCTCAATCCGCAGGAATACATTGATCGCCTCGAACATGGCGCGGCATCTCTTCGTGCCCGCCTGACCGCTGCGGCTACCGCAGCGCGTGCAAAGGGCTGCGCGCTGGCCTTTCATTTTGACCCGCTGCTGCCACTGCAAGACTGGCAGCAGAAGTATTCTGAGGTCTTCGCGCTTATGCGCGAATATCTGCAGGATCTTAAAATCAACTGGATTTCGCTGGGTACATTCCGCTTTCCGAAAGGATTCCAGGAATACGTCGAAAAGTATCACCCTGACACCGGAATTTTTGCCGAAGAATTTTACCCGTCAACAGATGGTAAAATCAGGTATTTTAGGCCTTTTCGCGAGCAGATCTACAATTTCGCGCGCGCCGGCCTGCAGAAATATTTCGCTGATGTGCCGGTTTACATGTGCATGGAAACCCCGGAAGTCTGGGAACGCCTTAAACAGTGCAATTTCACCAGCGCTGACCTCAAAAAAATGCTCGACCGGAGTCTGCAGAAGTGAACCCGTCTGAACGAAAAACGCTTGTTCTGGCGCCGTTTAAAGCAGAAGCCCGGCTGCTGGCCGGAATTCTGCCCGATTGCCGACAAGCCGACGCTGTAACCTGGACTTTCGCGGGCGGCCGGCTGACCACCGCCAACGCAGCAGGCGGTGCCGCGCTGATCGCACTGCTTGACCGCGAATTGGCTGAAACCGCTGGTAATCGCATTATTCTCTTTGGCTCAGCCGGGGCGCTCACACCTGAACTGGAAATTGGCCAGGTGCTGTGCTGTCATACGGTTCTGTATGACGACCGCAGACTTGAACTCCCGGTCAGCACGGATATTCAGGCTACAACAATTATAACCGTCGCTGAGCCGGTAACAAGAACAGAAGAACGCTTCCGGCTCTTCGAAAGATACAGCGCCAGCCTGGTCGACATGGAAAGCTTCTTTTTTGCCGAATCTTTGCAGGGCAGGGGACTTTCCGGCGCAGTCATCCGATTTGTCAGCGATACGGCCGAGCAGGCGTTCGTTTTGCCTTTTCCAGCAGCTGTAAAAGCGAATATCGACAAGCTGCGCAACCAGATTCTCAGAGTAATCATTGGGTGACCACCAGAACCTGATCTAGACCTGCTGTAAATGACATTCCGACACTTCGCCGGCCTTCGCGCTGGCCAACCTGCACCTGCGTCAGGGCAACTACGAAATGGCCCTTGGCTGGCTTGACTCGGTCAGCAGCGATTTTCTGCTCGAAACCAGCTTTCTGCGCTGCCGGCTGCAGCTCAAACTCAAAGACCGCGAAGCTGCCGCCAAAGCCTTCAGTGAAGCGGGCAAAGTGCTCAATGAAGCAAAGAGCCTTGATCAGGAACACCGTGCCGAGCTTGCCAGAGCTCTCGAAGAAATGGCCAAAGAACTGAGCGAACTAAAATAATAGCGACTAATCAGAAGCGCAGAGACGTTTTAGATAACGGCTTTGCGCTTTTGCCGTTTCTGGATAAGCGCGGTCGGGCAGGGGACGTGTTGCCGCCGGTTCGTCGCATTTTGAGCATAACGGCCATGGCATGCCGTGCTGCAGAATTTCGATCTTGGTCTGGGCAGCTTCAGTCAGCAAAACCTGGTTGAGGTCGGCAATTTCGCTGGCCCCGTTCAGGTCGTGGCAACAGGCCAGCAACCGACCCTGCCAGGTGATGAATGAATGGGTCGCGAACAGTCCGCAGGCTTCAATGGCGCGCCGACGCGTAACCACATTTTTTGTCAGATTACTACCACGCGAATGACATTGCTGCTGCCTGAGCGACAAGCCGCGGTTCTGCCAGAAAACAGATGTGGCTTCGGCAGAAACTGGCTCGTCAGCAGTACGGACGGCAATTACGCTTATACCACGTGCTGAGCCGCGCATGCTAACCAGATCGTCAAGCGCACGCAGGCATAGCTCGATATCCTGACCTGGATATATCTGACTGAAATGGCCGCTGTCAATGGTCGGAAAAGAAATCTCGATAAATGATGGCGCGAGCATGCTTATTCTGGCGATGTTTTGAGCATCGAGGGCCGGCGCCTGAATGGTCAGGCCGTATTTGAGACCGCTGTTGTGGCAGATGTCGGAGATTTCGTGCCATTGCGGGTGCAGCATCGGGTTGCCCATGCCACAGAAAGTAACTCTGGAACCCATCGCGGCAAGTTGCCGCAAAATGTCGGCCAGCAGCTGCATATCAATGAAACCGGACGGGCGGGTTATCTTTTCGCGCGGACAGAAGCTGCAGTTCTGCTCACAGATGTTGGTAAGTTCAAGGTCTACCGTAAAAAATGGCCAGCGCTTATCCATCGTTATGCACCGATTTAACCGCTTCCAGCCAGGCAAAACCGTGCCTGCTGTCGGGTTCTAGATAGTGTCCCTCTGTCCATTCGTTCCACGATGAAATCATTATTGTCGGCTCGGCAAACTTCGAATGTTCGAGCGCAAACTTGCGCGCTTCGCGCAGAAATCCGGCAAAATTTTCTGGGCAGGCTCCGGTCAGGACTGGCGACCACGGGTATCTGCCCGGTTTTTCTCGGCCATAATCGACAGCGCGTGGACTGGCATCCCAGTTTGGCGTTACCGAAGGCACATACGGCAACCCGGTCGCCGGCTGATAATCATGCCATCGGGCAGATTTCTGGCGCGCGCATTCGTTAAAATCCTGATGAAACGGCCCACTCCAGTCTGGTAAAAACACATAGTGAGTGACACTGTTAAACCCGATCTGGCGCAAGATTGGCTGATGTTCGGGGATCGGGTCGATAGCTGCCAGATGGAGTTTAAGAGACTTCTGTGCGAGAAGTTCGCGCGCCTGTCTGATCGCAGCTTCGGCTGCCTCACTGCCCATCTGCCGGATAAAGAATGCCGTATCAAATATGCTCAGATAGCAGGCACCATTAACCCGGTAGTAGTCTGGCTGAATGAAATAGTTGTCAGCAATATGGCTTATATATGCTATGAAATCTTCGTTATCAGTATATACCAGTCGCGTCGGGGCAATGAGACGCGCCGCAGCATCTTTTACCGGCATAACCTTGCGCGGCATGCGATTAGCCCACATCAGCGCGAATTCTGTTTTGCCACGACTGCGGGACTGCATAAACCCATGCTTCAAGGCACCTTCGAGCAGGCGCTTGCCACGCGACCAGTAGCTGGCAAATATAAAAAAATCGACACCGTAAGACTGGGCAGCCTGAAGCTTTTTGTCGAACACTTCGGGGTCTGCTTCGTTTTCGCAGCCCCACAATGGCACTTTTGGCTGATCGTGGCCTTCAAAGCGGGGCTGGCAGCTCTTGAGCAGCTCCCATTCACTCCAGCCGCGCGGAAAAGCGGCATCACGAACCCGGCAGGGGTGCCAGCCCGGATAATAATAGGCACCAACTTTAATTTTGCTCACTGCTGCAATACTTTTTCGAGGATATCCATACCCTGGGTAAGCAGGCTGACGCTCGCCTGGGTGCCCATGTGGCCGATGCGCATGACCTTTCCGGCAAGGCAGCCATAGCTTCCGGCAATAGCCAGGCCATTGTCACGGCATAA
>MFYY01000137.1:4427-4749 GCA_001787855.1 Candidatus Riflebacteria bacterium GWC2_50_8
CCATTCAATGTGCTCGGGAACCTTGAGTGCGGTAACCGTTGGCGCCTTTACGGCAGTGGGAGAGGCAAACAGCTGCAACCCCATGCCTCTGGCTCGTTCCACGCAGTAATGCATCGCCTCAGCATGGCGCTGATAGACATTTTCAAGGCCTTCGTCGAGAATCAGGCCAGCGGCAGCATTAAGTGCTGCTGTGCCATGCCAGGACATGGTATTAGGAAAATAGAACTCAGTCTGGGCATTTCTGAATGGCTTGAATGCGTCATACCCAGCGTAATTAACCGCGTCAATGACTTCCCAGGCAGCTTCGCTGATGCCGACAAAG
>MFYY01000137.1:4762-5937 GCA_001787855.1 Candidatus Riflebacteria bacterium GWC2_50_8
GTTCAGACAGAGATCGATCGCGTTCAGGTCAGCTTCGACTGGTGCACCGCCAGCGCTGGCAACCGTATCAACGCAAAAAAGCTTTACGCCATGTTCCCTTTTAATGCGGGCAATTTCGCCAAGTGGGTTAAGGGTTCCAGAAGGTGTTTCACAGTGGACGGCTGTAATCATTAGAGGCTTAAACTCGGCGACAAGCTGTTCTAATTCTTGCGAATCATGGAATGTCCGGTCGTATGCCAGAGAAATGCGTTTTACTTCGGCGCCGACCGATTCTGCCATATCGGCGATGCCATAACCGAAAACGCCAGTACATAATGCTACTACACGATCACCAGGACGCAGGCAGCTTTTTAGCGCGCCCCACAAGCCGAGCATGCCTTCGCCGGTCTGGATGATGACAGAATTTTTTGTGCCGAGAATTTTCTGCAGACGGGCTTCGGCCTGATTATAGAGATCGAGAAAGTTGGGATCGAGGTCAGGCGAACCAAAATCATGATGCGCGGCGGCGAGAACTGCTTCAGGAACGCTGACCGGCCCGGGGATCAGGTTAATCATTGCTTTTTTCATGTTCACAACCTATATTTAAATTAAGATTGATTTTCGCCTAATGCCCTTTGATTTTCAAGAGAGTTTATGTATAATATTTAAAGATCAACAAATGAGAGGCCCCCTTATGAAGAAAGAGCACCTTGAAATAGTCTGGGATTCCTGTTCAGAACTTGAGAAGTCAACGATTTCCTTTGCTGAATTCCTTGAGAAACTCGGTCGTTCTCTTGAATCGGCGAACCTGCGCGAAGCAAGGTTCATTGGCGATATTGCCCGCAGCCTTGAACTGGCAATGTTTTCCGGCACAAACGAAGATATCGATAAGATTCTCGACCATACCAAGCGTCGAATCTCGCAGAAAATACGAGTGACCGACTGATCTGACCCGCTTAAGCTTTTTAATGTCTTATGCCCGGCCTCATCGCCGGGCATTTTTATGTACACCAGAAATGCTTTTCAGGTAAGAATTTACATTTGGCGCAGCAAGTAGTATATTGCCTGCACCTGAAAGGATTTAAAGCTTGACAAACCCCACCAGATACCTTAAACTGTTTGTTACCTACGACGGCAGTGCGTTTTTCGGCTGGCAGTATCAGCCGCATATACCAACGGTTCAGGGTGAACTCGAA
>MFYY01000137.1:5959-6314 GCA_001787855.1 Candidatus Riflebacteria bacterium GWC2_50_8
GTGAAAAATGTCGGGCTGTCGGGGCGGGTCGGACAGACACCGGGGTTCATGCAGTTGAACAGGTGGTTCTCTTGAGAACTGAGTGTCCGATACCGGTTGAAAAGTTAATCATTGGAATGAACGGCGCTCTACCTGGGGCAGTAAGGGTAAGCAGGGCAGAAGAAGCAGATGAGAGCTTCCACCCTTGTTTTTCCGCTCGTGGCAAGCACTACCGGTATCTTTTCCGTCTGGTCAAAACCAGTTCGCCTTTCCTTGAAAGGTTCTTCTGGCAGCTGGACAGACAACCAGATATCGAAAAAATGCAGGTCGCGGCTGGCGAATACATCGGCGAACACGATTTTGCCGCTTTTGCTAA
>MFYY01000137.1:6420-6595 GCA_001787855.1 Candidatus Riflebacteria bacterium GWC2_50_8
AACATGGTACGCAACATGGCAAAAGCGTTACTACTGGTTGGCAAAGGCGAAATGCAGGTTGAGGAAATCCACGAACTGTACCGTAATCAGAATAGACGAAGACTTGGTGCCCCTGCACCGCCAGGCGGACTTTATCTGATGAAGGTCATGTATTAACCGAAAGGAGAAAAAATCG
>MFYY01000138.1:0-4767 GCA_001787855.1 Candidatus Riflebacteria bacterium GWC2_50_8
CGGCAGCGCCCCCGAGCTTGCCGGCCTGCATTTTCAGAAGAAAATTGAAGAGGCGGCATTCAAAGCCGGCGGTGGCGGATTTACAGTGCCCGCATTGATGCTCAAAGATTTTCTCGACGCAAAAGTATCAGCCGAACTGCCAGCCAACCGCTCCTGCCCAAGATCGCGGCCGGCTGATTTTGATGCCATTCTACCGGATTTCGTCACCCACACGCTGCGCCAGTCAATCCCCAGCATGCTTAGAGAGCTCGGCAGTATAAGCTCGGCAGAATGTATTGTTTATGCGGCAGAAACACGCAGTTCCAGCGCAGTAAGAGTTCTGCGCGAAGAATCAGGTCAGTCTGCCAGTCTGCGTGGCCTGTTTCCGGCCGGTGAAGGCGCTGGTTATGCCGGCGGAATTGTCAGCTCAGCAGTAGATGGGCTGAAAGCCGCAGAACAGCTGATTTCAACCTGCCAGTAAAGTCGGCGCTGCTGCGCTGAAAAAAACAACCGAAACCGCCGCTGGCACCATGCTGGCGGCAGTTTTTTTGCCACATTTTGCAACATTCAAACACTGCGCAAAATCCGATTTTCCGGAAAAAAAGGGCCCCTGGACAGAAAGCCAGGGGCAAAGTGAGAGGATCTTTTGAGAGGATACGTGAAGTCGCGCGGGGACGCGACTAAGCGTAAATACAAAAACTGAACTGCGGAAAACCTGGGGTGACTATTCATTACGAAAAAAACAGCAGCCGTAAGTAACAACCGCTTGCGCGGCGGCACCGGACAGTTCAGTCTATTGTTGACAAAGAGCTGTGGTCTTATAAGCAATTAGCATGCCATGTTTTACAAAAGCAAGAAACCGCTAATCAGGCCGGTTTCAGCAAATCAAAACATGTGTGTTTTTCACACATGTTAAATTTTCACACGCACATCGGTAAAAATAATTTGCCGGGCGAAGGTAGTCGGCATAGCAAAAGCAAATTCTCAGGCAACCACATGTTGAATGATGTTCAGCATATTAATCATTGAATTAAGTCAGCTGCGGGGTTATAATTACGCAGCTTGCTAAGCTGCCGCCGTATCGACTCAAGACAATACGCGGTACTTCGTATTATCTTATCTGCTATACTCGAGGCACGGATGGATCAGCTTTTTTACGGGTATTCTAAAGAAAAAATGATTTCGCTGACCTTTGCCGACGTAACCGAATCCGCAAAGATCCTCGAAAAAAAGCACCTTTCCGGCCCGACAGCCGGCCGCTTTCTCGGCGAAGCCCTGGTTTCAGCAGCGCTATTATCAGTCAATCTCGGCAACGAAGATGAACGCATTTCCCTGCAGGTTCAGGTCAACGGACCGATTGGCGGCTGCCTTGTCGACGCCTCCAAGAATGGCAATCTGCGCGGCTATACCATGATAAAAATTCTCAACGACCTGGATCATTCCGATTCAACCCCTTTACAGCAGGCTCTTGGCGACACCGGCGCCCTGACTTTTATTCATTCCAGCCGCACGAGCGTTATCTCCCAGCACCAGATAAGCTGTAACCCGATGAACTTGCGACATGGCCTGGCCCGCTATTTCAACGATTATCAGCAAAAACCGACCGCTATTGAAATAAGCGCCACCAGCCGCGACCACTATTTACATCGCGCGGTGGGCATCTGCATGAGCAGGTTTCCCGAAGGACAGTCTGAAAATTTCATCCCGCTGCTCGAGCGCTTTAACGACAAAACCATCGAAAAAGCCCTGGCACAGGCTGTAGATATAGACATACTCAGCAATATGCTTGGCCTCACTGATATGGTGATTCTCGAGCGCCGGGTTCTCGCAGCAAAATGTTCGTGCAGTCATGAAAAAGTGCTTTACTCGATATCATGCCTGCCGATAGAAGAGCTCGAAGAAATACTGGAACAGAAAGAAATACCCGAGGTAACCTGTCATTTCTGCAGCAGCTCATACCATGTCGGCACTGCTGAAGTAGCACGCCTGCTCAGAGAAAAAAAAGAGCAGCAGAATAAAGCAAAATAACTTGAGAACAATTGGAGGAAGTATGAAAAAGGCCTTTATTACAACTATTTTAGTCATTGCCCTCGCTGTCACCACTTCGGCTACGGCAGGCCAAGGAAATGCCCGCAGCGAATTTGCCAACAAGTTTACTATTATGAAACGCCTGGCAACAAGCTGCCGCAGCGCAAGCGAGAAAACTTCGATCGCTGCATTAAATGCGCTGCGCGACGTGTTTTTCCGCAACTATGACACGCTCGGCTTTGTCAGCACTTCCGGCAACGATTTTTCCGACTCTTTTCAGGGGCTTTGCGACAAGATGAATTCTGATGTCGACAAGATTCACAACGGCATCAACAATCTCGAAAACAGCCTTAAAGTCTCAGACCCTTACGATATGTCAGACAAGTATCTCAACGAGATCCTGCGTTTTCTCCTGATATCGGAGATAACACTGATCCTCAACGACCAGCATTTCTTTGCCACACGCGACAAAATTGTTAGCGATATCGAGCAGAGCAGACAATTCGTGCTTTCTGCCATGTATTTGCCAACAGCAGGAACCAACAACAAAGACATTCTCGTGCTTGATCGCCTGGAAAATCTTCTCGATCTCGCCGGGTACGTTTACAACGAGCAGGTCCAATGGCTCATGAGCTGCTCGTTCGCCGTACAGAACCTCGACATGACCAGCTATACAATCGCCGGAGACTCTGTATTCAAAGGGTTTGCAACCAACCGCCCGCCACGCCTTTATGTTCCGGGAACAAAAGACGAATACACTCTGACCGGTGGCAGTCGCTGAATAAACGACCTGCTGCCGCATAGAGCGCAGAGAATAGCACTCAATGGCCTGAACTTATGTTCAGGCCTTCTATTTTTACACCCTTAAGCAGTCCGTTATCACTGAGTGGCCGCTCTCCTGGCTGCATATTGTCATTACCGCTCGGATCGCCGGGGTGAGACCCCATGCCCTGCTGCATGCGCTTTTCATGTTCGCGATGCATTTCCATCGCCTCTTCGAAGCTGAGAACCTGATCTTTGTCAGCATCAAAACGCTGCATGATCATATTGTACTGCTGAGGATTGTATTCGCGCTCGCCTTTTAAATGGTCCTGAATGGTTGCATAAATCTCCTGCTCACTGACCAAACCATCGCCATCAAGATCCGGGTTTGGCGGCGACTCTGGCGAAGGCATCTGACGCTCAGAAGGCATGCTGCCACGCGGATCTCCCGACTGCGGGCCAGCGCCAGACCGAGGGTTTTCGCCACCCTGAAGCTTCTGAATGCCCTCTTTAACTTCTTTATATATCTCCATAGACTCGGCCATGCTGATCTGCTGATCCTTGTCGGCGTCAAAACGCTCCAGCACCTTTTTGAACCGCTGCTGATTGCGCCCACGCAGCTGATTCAGCTGTTTCTGGATAGCAGCATGAATTTCCTGATCGCTGTTCAGGCCATCTCCATCTGTGTCAATGGTCGGGAGCTTAAGCATCGGCTGCCGACCCGGCTGCATTTCTGGCTGATCAGACTGACTCTCCTGCCCCTGATTGCGCGGGAAAATCCGAGGCCTGTTGGGAAAGCGCTGGCCCGGCTGCTGTGCAGCCAACATAACCGAACAAAAACACATACAGAACAAAAGCCTGTTTCTCATATTTTATCTCCCAACTCATCTCGCAGCTTAATTTCCGGCAAAACCGCCGGTCGAACTTTTATTACCTTTTCGTTTCGAATGCAGACCGTACCCTTCGGTGATCCTGAAGGCTTGCTGACATAGCGGGCCTGTGTCATCGAAACCGGAGTAATCCCGCCATTACGCCCCTTGCTGTGCCAGACAGCAGTTGCAGCAGCAATTTCTATTATTTTTTTGTCAGGCTCTAAGCCGTTAATAGAGCGCAATAACACGTGACTGCCGGGCATGCCTCTTACATGAAACCACAAATCGTCAGCGGCGGCCACTTTGAGGCTGATGAATTCATTGTCATTGCTGGTGCGACCGGCAATGATAAAAAAACCCTCGGCCGGCTGATAAACAAAGGCCTGTCGGCGCAACGTGCTGAGATCTTCGATCATATCTGGACCATGGCATAGGTTTGCACTGTCATGGCAACTAGTATAATATAAAATCTCACGAATCACCAGCAGGCGGAAGTCTCATGAAAATAGCAACCTTCAATGTCAATGGAATCAGAGCCAGACTGCACCAGTTACAGCGTCTGACCGAGAAACATCATCCCGATATCATTGCAGTACAGGAAATCAAGTGTGTCAACGACGCATTTCCACACGATGCCATCAGGGAAATGGGCTATCATGCTGAGGTGTTTGGCCAGAAAGGGCATTATGGCGTCGCTCTGCTGTCAAAACAGAAAGCCGTCGATGTGCAATTTAACTTTCCACACAGTGACCAGCAGGCTCAGCGCCGCTTGATTGTCGGCACGTATGTTGACGAGCAGCAACGTCCTGTTGTCATTATGAACGGATACTTTCCGCAAGGAGAAAGCCGGGACCATCCTGAGAAATTTCCGGCCAAGCAAAAGTTCTATTCAGATCTGAGTGCCTATCTCACATCTGATTTCAAGCCATCTGATAACATTCTGATCGTTGGCGACATGAATGTTGCACCAACGGACCTCGACATTGGTATCGGCGAGCAGAACGCCAGGCGCTGGCTGAAATCTGGCAAATGCGCGTTTCTGCCAGAAGAGCGTGAATGGCTGCAAAAACTCGTCGACTGGGGACTGCGCGATCTTTATCGCGAGCTTCAACCACAGTCAAATGAG
>MFYY01000138.1:4812-5071 GCA_001787855.1 Candidatus Riflebacteria bacterium GWC2_50_8
ACACTACACAAGCGCTGCCTCAGCGCTGTTATCGACTACGAGATCAGAGGGATGGAAAAACCCTCCGATCATACTCCAGTCATCGTCGAACTCAGCTGACCGTTTTCAGGAAGCGTGGCAGATGTCGTAGTCAGGACAGCGACCTTCTGAAGTCTCGCATTCAAGCAGTCCCTGGGTCTTACCAGTGCAGGCTACTTTCATGCCCGTCTGGCGACGTGATTTGCGATTAAGTTCGATTTTTTCCTTGCGCAGTTCAACA
>MFYY01000139.1:0-14749 GCA_001787855.1 Candidatus Riflebacteria bacterium GWC2_50_8
ATCTGGTATAGCTGCTCTTCTTCTGTCGGGTCGCGGCCATAAAAATCTTTGAGCTGTTGATAAAGCTCATCTGATATAACGGTTGCCGGGTCAAGCATATGAACTACCAGTGCGGGCGGCTGAACATAGCCACGTGCGGTTGCTGGTGCGCCTTCTGGTCCCTGCTTGTCGCGAACTACTTTTTCGGTGAAGCTCATGAAACTTGCTGGGAGCTGCGAATAGGTTTCTTCTACAGTATTCAGCTGGCCTTCGCTCCAGGTTGCATCGACGCCATCGGCAATTTCTATACCGTATTTTTCGTTGATTGAGTCTTTGAGAGCCTGTAGTGGGTCGTCAATCGGGCCAATATCGGTTCCGGTGCCTGTCCCGGTGTTGGTTCCCGTATCTGTGCCAGTTCCCGTACCAGTTCCAGTGTCAGTCCCGGTGCCTGTTCCTGTATTTGTGTCAGTCCCGGTATCAGTACCGGTGTCGGTTCCAGTATTAGTGTCAGTGCCGGTATCAGTTCCCGTGTCGGTCCCTGTATCAGTACCGGTGTCAATTGGTGGAATTATCTTTTCGCAGGTGATTATCTTTATATTGACCGGAATGCCCGCCATTTTGGCGCCAAGAATGCGGATAAGGCTGTCGATTACATTTTGTATCTTTGCTTCGGCGTTGGCCGTGGCGCTGGCAATATGATCAGGATCAACTATCTGCGCGGGTTCATCCGTCAGAGAATTCTCTGAAGAGCTGTCATAACCATGGCCGGTCCGCTCAAACTGTGAAACTGCTGAATCTATGGCCTGATATATGGTTTCAACATAGCTGCCGCTCTGGGCTGTCGATATCGCCGGCAACCCGATCAGCAAACATGCAAGCAAGGCTAGTGCTAAGACAATTTGTCGGCTCATGATTTTCCCCCGACTGTACCATTCTCAACCTAATTATACTCATTTTCTTTTATGATGGCTTATAAAACATTTTAAATCCGCTAAGAACTTCTTTCGTTGTAATATATGTATGACTTTGCCTTATGTGGGAATTGTCTGTTAAGATGATATTGCAAACATGCTGGTCGCAGAAGCCTGGAGGCTATATGAAATACATCGCGTTAACTGTTCTGATGGCCCTGTTCACAGTCGGAGGATATTGCATGATCGAAACGCTGAGTCTCGAAACTCTTGTACAGAGTTCTGATGTTATCGCTCTGGTTGATGTCGTCGGGGTTAAGTCGGTCGGTCGCATGCCCTCAAAAGTGGAAGTGGTAGCCAACCTGGTAACAGTCAATGAGCCGCTCAAAGGTGGGGTAGCCGTTGGTGAAAGCCTTAAAATCAAGACTTACCGCGGGATCGAAGATAACCCTGATCTGGTTGAAGGGTCGCGGGTATTGTTATTCTTAAACCGCGCTGACAATCATTATACTGTTGTCAACGGAGTGCAGGGATGGTGGCCGGTTGACGAAGATGGCAAGTTTATGGCCATGGGCAAAGGCACGAGCCTGGATGAGGTTAAAGAAGCAATCAAACTGCCACCTCAGGCAAAACCTGCCCGCCCCAAACTCAGCCTTTAATCAATCTTCGCTCTGATACTGGTAAACCATGCCGGTTTTCGTCTGATCCTGACTTGTAAAAGGCTTGCTGCGGCTTATCAGGTCGACAAAAAAATTGTCGACCCGATTCTGGGAGTTCTCCACGTTCTGCGCTATATAAGATTTTGTCTTGATTTTAAACGAGAACTCGGCAAGCATTGGTTTGCTTTCACCCTTTTTGTACCAGATTGAAAAGAGTGATTTTGATTTTTTGCGGCCAAACTCGATCGAGCCCTGAAGAAGTCGTTGTTCAATAATAACGATATCATTGACGACTTTCAGTTTGTGGCTACCGTTCAGCCCTGCCAGAGCAAGACGTGGATAATATTTCAGCAGTTCTTCAATTGATGCGGGTGTCGAGCCAAAATCAGTGATACCGCATGAGCGTGAGAATATCGAGATAGGAGCCGCTGATTTTACGACAACATCGGTTTCGGCTGAGACCTTGCTGCCATATCTTTCTTCTGACTCGACTGGCGCGATAATGGCAGTTTCAATGCTCTCTGCGCGGAACTTCAAAGTCAGTTCGGCGTCATCAGTGGGCTGCAAAAGTTTTTCTACCTTGGAAATATTGATTTTTTCAGCGCGGAGCCGTAGCAGGAAACCACTTTTGTTCAGATCGAACTCTGGAGTGTCGATAAAGCATATTTCCCGGTCCGGGCTCAACCGGTCAGTTCTTTTTGTAGGAAAACCATGATCGTCTGCAACTTTTTCGAAAAGATCCCGGAACAGTTCGCAGCACTTCTGGGCCGAAGAAAATTTGCTGATATCGAGCAAAACTTTGTATTCGCGGGTTTCAGGAATTATTAATGATTGAGCAAATGCTGCTGGCAGGATTAGCCAGGCGAACAGAACGGCTATATGAAGTTTTTTCACGTTATTTCCAGTTCTTGTAGGGATTTTTGGTCAGATTGGAATTGGAATAGCGCAAGTCACCGGTGACTTCTTCACCGATCCACGCTGGCAAATCGATCTTCTGGCTCTCTGAAGATAACTCTACTTCAGCGACTACCAGTCCGGCATTATCGCCAAAAAACTCGTCGACTTCCCAGATAAGCCCGGCATGACTGATTTTGTAACGCTTTTTGTCGATTAGAGGACCTTCGCAAAGTGTCTTCAGAATTGTTTCTGCATCGGAAACTGGTATTTCATATTCGTATTCTGCGCGCGAAATTCCGACTGCGATGCCTTTTATAGTCAGAAAACCTTTGTTTTCAAAGGTTCTGACGCGAACCGTGCGCTCTTTAGCTGTAGAAAGATACCCTTGACAGTATCTAATGCCCTTTGCCAGTGTTTCCCAGCTGGAGTCTTTTACCAGATACTTGCGTTCGATTTCCTGACCCATACTGACTCCTGTCGTAACCTTATCTGCTGATAATTCTAGTGCATCAGAATTCACGATACAAGAAGATACTTTATTTGCGCATGAAAAAACGGCTCATCGTTAGATGAGTCGTTGAAGGGGTTTAGAATCAGAGAGAGAGGTTGTTGCTTGAAAAAACTTGAGTGCTCAGAGGAATTCACCTGACAGTGAAACCTCTATTCATCTCATAGGCTTGCTCCTTAGGTTCGATAAGTTGATTAACTTCAATTCAAGAGGAATCAACACATTTATATACATCGCATTAATCGTGCCACTTTTAATTGATACTAAAATGGTGGCGGTTGCGGCGGTTTGTGTTGACGGTGGATTGTCTACTACTACGATATTTCGTATAAACCGCGAAAATGATATACGATATATCGTGTTTTGGTGCGGGTTGTGATAATTCGAATTCTGAATCATTAAAGGCATTCGCAATTGCGCCGGCACCGACTAACTTATTATCAGTAACCAGCTTACGAGGCCTTTTTCCCTAAAATGCTGAAGTGCTGATGGCGACCTGTATGCCTGCCACTTATGCTACTGGAGCGGCGTTCTACTCTCGTTGTTCCTGGAAACGATAAACAGATTCCAGTTACCTGAAGTAATCTCATGGTCAGGCTGCATCAGGTAGTCATTGTTGGCAGAGGCTGACGCCATTGTTTGCTCTCCTGTTTCGGTTAACAGAAGAATTTTTTCGTTTTCCGGCAAATCTGGCGGTTCGTCAGGATTCCATTGGTAAACTTTTCTGCCTGCTGCCCAAATAATTTTTATCATATCGGTTCGGTCAGAGTAGATTTTGTAAGTCGACAAATTTGGGCTGTTTCGCAATTTCTGGAAAACCATAAAGTTGTCTGGTCCGATTTGTCTGCTGGCAAGTGGCCCGGCGATTTGCGTCAGTAATATGAATGACAGAATTATATAAATCAGGTCTGGTTGCTGGCCTGCGCGAAAGATTTTGCTGAGCTTAATCAGCATGGCGAGGCTGGCAAAAGATATGAACGCGATGTATAAATCAAAACCACATCTTGCAAAGTAGTAGAGCCCTCCTGCAATGGTGGCCATCAAGAATAGGTAAGAGAAAAAATTGTATAACTGGAGAATCTTTGCCGGCCTGTTCGCATTGCGCTGACTGTTCAGCAATGCTGTGATATAACCGCCCAGCAATGCTGCGAGCGGAATGGTCATTGGCAGCAGATACCTGTCCTTTTTTTCCGGAATCACTGTTAAAAGAATAAAACAGAGTATGATCCAGGTTATTATTTTGCTTGTCGGAAAGTGTTCTTCGGTTACTCGGCGACTGTGCGGCAACCAGAGGGCTGGCAATGCAAAGAACACCCAAATTCCGGTTGCGGCTGGAAACTGGAGATACCATAGGATCGATTTGACATGCCTGCTGCTCCAGGAATTGATTTCGGTCATAGCAATCTTGTTGATCTCTTCGGGAACAGTAAAGTGCAGGTAAGCTGGCCATGCGCTACCAACCAATAAGGCAATAGCAGACGCCAGCGCCAGCATTTTCCAGTGTTGAAGATATTTTCGTAGATCGCCATGAATGAACTCGCTTAGCAGAAAGGGTAACAGCAGGGTGTAAAGAGACACTGGCCCCTTGCTCATAAATGACAGCCCTGCAAATATTCCGGCAGCAACAAAGCAGCTTTGCTTCGCATTTGAGCCGTTAATAGCCTGATATAGTGTCCAGATTGTCCCCAGCACAAAAGTGTGGCTGATCATGTCCCAGGTGCCTCGCCTGCTCATATACATGAACATATAAGAGGTTGCCAGCACGAGGACAGCCGCAATGGAAGACTGTCTTGATGCGCCGTACAGTAACATGAACCGGTAAAAGAAGAATAGCAGTAAAACAGCCGCCAGTCCGGCTGGTAACCTGTTGGCAATGAGATTTGCGTCAGAGCCTGCCAGCTTCATTGCGAGAGCAGTCAGCCAGGTTGGGAGTGGTGGTTTGGCAAGGCGCAGCTCGCCGTTCATGGTCGGAACAAGCCAGTCGTCATTTTCAATCATCTCTCGGGCGGTGACAAAATTTCGGGCTTCCATTATATCGACGCCAAGCAGATGGCTATAAGAAAAGATGCCACAGTAAATAATGAACAAAATTGCCGGAAAAAGCAGGATCCTTGGGAATTCTTTTGTCATCTTATAATTGGTGGATGCCGAATGCCGGGTGGTTGCTACAATAATTGAGTTTTAATTTGGGGCTTGAGTGGTGCGACGTCGCGGTCAAGTCTGAATTTTAAGAAACAGATTTTCTTGCCGGCGGCAATGAATTTTTCTTCGTACATCGTCTGAATTGGCGGTAGCTGTTCTTTGAGGTGCGAAGAATACAGGTCACTGGTGTGGTCAAGGACTTCTAGTTTGTTTTTGCGCGCCAGTTCAAGAGTAAACTCATAGAGATCGTAGTCATCTGTTTTGAGGCAGATACTGCCGTCATTACGAAGAATTTTACGATAGCGGTTGAGGAAGTTTGGCGCAGTCAGTCGGCGGCGGATTCGATCTGGGCGCGGATCAGGAAATGTCAGCCAGATTTCGCTGACTTCGCGGTCAAAAATCGCCGGTACCAGCTCAATCTGGCTTCTGACCAGACAGGCGTTGTTGAGTCGCTCTTTCTCAATGATTCTTGCGCCGAAAAACAGGCGTGAGCCTTTGATGTCGATGCCTATGTAGTTTTTGCCGGGATCAAGTCGTGCCAGGCCAATGGTGTATTCTCCCCGGCCACAGCCGAGTTCGAGAACCAGTTCGTTGTTGTTTTTGAAAAAATCTTCGCACCATTTTCCCTTCAGCTCGTGATCCTGAGCAATCAGGTCGAGTGCGGGTGGCTCAAACAGTCGTTCAAATTCAGTATTGGCCTTGAATCTTATCAGCTTTTTCTTACTCATGGCGGACCTTTCGCGCAATTTCGCCTGTTATCTTACCGCAAAATGCCGTCTGATGCAAGTCAGCTGGATATTGTTCCGCAACAATTCATTTGCCTGTTCATGAAGACTTTACGAGATATTGGTTTTGACTATTTCTCGGACAAGCTGATCAGAATAATAATACAGACTCTTTTGAAGAGTTATCCACAGATTAAAAGGATTAACGCAGATTATTCGGGAGTTATTTATATGTATTTTTTGCAGTTATCCGAAAACCTTCTGCGCAATCTGCGCGAATCTGCGGAAAAATGTATGGATCTGAAATGAGAAGGGGCCGCGTTGGCGGCCCCTTCTGTGCGAAATGGTGCAGGTCAGTTGGTTTTTTCGAGAGGAAATGTCGAGCGGCGTTGCTCTCTGATCGAGTAAACAACAAGTTTGTCGGGACTGACGTCGATCACTTTAAACTTGCCATCAATTACCTGACCGGTTTCAACTATGTGCTCATCGTTTTCGAATTGAATGATTGCCTGTCTCACGCCGTCGTTGCCGCAGATACCGGTTACTTCAAGTTTGAGCGGAGGAATGACCTCTTTTTTGGGTTCGATTACCGGGTTTATCTGGGTCTGTCGTTCGATTTTTATCAGGTCGATAACTTTTTTGACAATGACCGGTTTAAATGGGTCATGGTTGGCTACTTCACCCTGAAATGAGAATTCCTGTGCCAGCTGACTGACAGTATCGCTTTCGTTGATCTGACACTGCTCGGCCATTAGTGCAGCAGTTGATAAAAATATGACACCGGCGGCTATGATTACTTTGAAAACTCTGGCAAGCTTTTTCATGATCGACCTCCTGTTTGTGTTCTGCTAATAACAACGCGATGTCGACCAGGTGGATTTAGGAAAAATTTAAAAGAGATTTCACAAGCTGAAAATCGATATAAACAGCGATTAAATTCTGTCGTGCTGTTTCAATGGCTTCTAATTGCCACATTTGTGTGGGCACAGCACCACTTCTCGTTAAAGCTTCGCGGGAAGGCGAGAACGATTAAGATTGCGATTACGAGCACGATTAAAGCGGATATAGCCTGGCCGAACTATGAGCAGCAGTGTCATACTTGCCTGATGTCGACGAGGCGGCCTTCTGACCGCAGTTTTTGGGCGAGCAGGTCGATCACTTTGTGGCGCGGCATAATGCCCTGCTGTCTGAAAGCGATGTCAGCGTGACCGACGTTTTTGCTGCCACCAACTATGAAGTTTATCCGGTCAGCGCCAATCAGCGAATCGTAAAGGCGGGTAACTGATGAGTCAGTCTCAAAATCAAGCGGGTTGGCATCGAGTATGTTAAAGAGCTGACTGAGAGTTACCGCGCCTTCAGTTACCAGATCTATACCTTCGAGACTGTAACCGGGTGGCGCAATCAGACTGGCATCGGCGGTGTTTATCTGCAATTTGCGACTGAGTTGGCGCGCAACGACCTGCGCGGTTGTGGCACCACAAACGATTTTGAGGCCGGGCTGTGCAAGAAAGTCTTCGACAATCCGGGTGTCATGTGCTTTATCAAGCGGCGGGCCGCTGAAAATAGTCGCTACTTTGCCAGGCCGGCACAGAGCGCCAATAACCGTGCAGTCATCGCCGCAGTGTTTTCCCCACAGATTGAGCGCCTGTTCGTGAACGAGCTTTGCCAGCAGCTTTCTGTCGGCTCCAGAAACAAGCTGGTCTTTAATAAAGCGGCATACTTCTTCGCTGCTCCAGCCAAGCCTGGTCTTGCCGCCGATGCCCGCAAGAGTGATGCCATCAGAAAACAGTATCAGGCCTTCGCCGGTTTCAAGAAAAAGATTGGTTTCGCTGATTACATCGTTGCCCAGTGTAAAATTGCGTCGCTTCACCACACTGGCCGAATGGCGGCCGACAAATATTGACTCGGGCATTTCATAGGCAAGAACTGTAGTTTCGCCGTTGTTCAAAACTCTGACCACAGTAAAAACCGCGTAAGGCATGTCGGTGCCGCGGGCTTCGTGCATGGTATTAACCAGAGAAGTAAAAGCCCGACGCAATGAAAAGCCTTCATTAAGAAGCTTCTCGAGGCGGGAAATCGCCATGTTGGCGTAGATGTTAGCCTTTATGCC
Organism: Candidatus Riflebacteria bacterium GWC2_50_8; assembly: GCA_001787855.1. Classification (GTDB taxonomy): domain Bacteria; phylum Muiribacteriota; class Ozemobacteria; order Ozemobacterales; family Ozemobacteraceae; genus Rifleibacterium. Next base: position 7,932 of record MFYY01000139.1, read on the forward strand.
CGAGCCGATGCCGTCTGCGAGAATGATCACAGTTGCGTCTGTCGTACGAAACGAAAGAAACGCATCGCCACAGGCGTTTCCCGGCTTTTTAGAATTGCTGGCACCCGTTACTTCGACGTGAAGATATCCCATTCTGTGATCCTTCCGGGCTTTTCGTCGCTTTCGGTAAGCTTAACCAGATTCTCGATGATAGTCTCGCCGCGGGCGGTGCTCTCACCTAGATATCTGGCCAGTTCCTGCGCCATTTTCACCTGGTGCTCGAGCATTTCGCGCGCCTGTTGCACTGTGCTGTGGCGAAGTTTGGTCAGCTCTTCCATGCTGTGGCGGCTGCTCGTAATGTTGACAAAGATGCCGACCAGCTGCTTCTCGCTTTCGAGCTGATAAATTATCTGGTGCGCCACCAGGTTATAGCGTTGATGCTTGATAGTTTCTTCAACCAGGCTTCGGCGCCCGGTAACTACTGTTTCAAAGGGTTCGGGATCGATAAGATACGAGATGTGTCGGCCGATAACCGCTTCAGAGCAGAGAAACATCTTTCTGAAAGCTGGATTCATATTGATGATGTTGAGCCGGTTGTCGAGCATCACTATACCGTTCGGACTGGTTTCAATAATACGGTCAGTGCGCTGTTCAGCGAGTCGGCGCATATAAGGGATGCACATTTCGGTCTCTGCCAGACCTCGCAAAACAGCAATGGCTTTTTCGCGACATGAGTCATAGCCGCAGGCTCCGCAATTAAGCTCGTCGGCTTTCGAATTCTTGCCGGTTGCGCCGAGAACTTTCTGAATTTCCTCTTCGCTGAACTCCTGCTGTAATCCTTCAGGCGTCGCGCTCTTATAATGCGCGGCTATCAAATCTGGTGTGGCTGGTGCGGCAACGGCAGTGCCGGGATGAGCGCCTGCATAGCTGAGAACCTGATGTCGACTGTCGAACAGATTGCGGCTTTTCGGAGCGCCCGGACCATTAACACAACCCTGCGCGCAGAACAGCGGTTCGATAAAGAGGCGAGTTCCTGATTTGCCAAGACCTTCGAGCAGTTTGCGTATTTCGACAATACCGCTCACTGCTATTATGTCAGCAGCCAGGCTGTCTGAACCGATCTTCGCGGTGCGGGTGAGGCCTCCGGGTAGAGGAAAAAGACGTGCCTCGCCACCCGGCTCATCATCAAAAGAGCTGTCTTCAAGGCGATCGAGCTGAATGCCTTCGCGGGTCAGCCACTCTTCGAGTTCGCTGAAAGTAAGCGCGCAGTCAATCTTTTGCGACCCTTCACTGTTGTCGGCTTCACTCTTTTTAGCGATACATGGGCCGATAAACACAACTCTGGTTTCTGGACCGAGCTTTTCGCGAATGATGGCGGCATGAGCCAGCATCGGCGACGCTACCGGCAGCAGATTTGGCACTATTTCCGGTGCATATTTTTCAATAAAACCAACAACGGCCGGACAGGCAGTACAGATCGAATCGATGCTCTTATGCCGCTGTCGCAGGCTTTCTTCGGCTACATGATAGGCGCCGGTCGCTGTTTCGGCGACATGAGCAAAACCAAGCCGGCGCAGGGCAGAAGGCAGTCGCCGGCGTTCCCAGTCACTGTAAAATGACGCAAAGGATGGAGCAATGCTTACGGCAACCCTGTTGCCAGCGTTCAAAAGTCTGACGGCCTGTTCAAGATCGTTGCGAAACTGTTTGGCGCCTTGTGGGCATTCTCTGATACAGGTGCCACAGGCAATACAGCGCTCGGGGTCGACGCTGGCCTGACCGTTATCCATGCGAATCGCTTTAACCGGGCAGTGGCGCAGACAACGGTAGCAGTCGCGGCATTCCGCCTTGTTGGTGAATACAACTGGACTGCGCGTGGCTTTGGTTGAGGTCATGGCTGTTTTTCCTCAAGCATTTTTTCTAAAAATCGCCGGGCAACTACCGGGTTGCTGATGACGCCGGGGCCGTTTATACAGCCGCCTTCGCATGACATGACTTCGATGAAGGTTCCTGGTTTGACAATTTTATCGATAGCTTTAAGAGTGGCCAGCGACTTGGTATCAAGCCCGTTGATGACCTTTTCAGTAACGGCATGACCGCCGGCCGCTGCAGCTCTGGTGATGGCGGCGCTGACGCCGCCAGAAACCGCGAATTTCCGGCCGACGCTGCTGGCTTCGAGATCGGCTTTGCTCTCTTCGCATTCGGTAACATCGATACCGGCGGCGATAAAAAACGAGCCGAGTTCTTCGTAGGTAAGCGTATTTTCGATATGCGGCGACCGGCGCGCTTCGGCGCGCTTGGCAATGCAGGGCCCGATAAAAATGCGGCGCGCGCCCGGCCACTGACGACCAGCCCACTCGCCGGTATACTGCATTGGGCTAAGGGTGTCAGAGACTAAGGGTTTGATCGTCTTGAGATGCTTGTCGACAGCTTCGACATAAGCCGGGCAGCATGATGAAGTCATACAGGTCTGGCCGTGTTCAAGGCGCTCGATAAGCTCGGCGGTCTCTTTTTCGGCAGCCAGATCGGCGCCCCAGGCAACTTCGGCTACATGGTCGAAACCGAGTCGGCGTAACGCGGTGACCAGCTTTCCGAGGCTGGTATTGAACTGACCGATGATCGAAGGAGCAATCAGCGCTACTGTTGGTTCAGCCGGATTGGTAATAGCACGTAGAATTTCGAAAATTTCAGAACGCTCCATGATCGCGCCAAACGGGCAGGCTTGCAGACATTTGCCACAGTTGATGCACTTTGTAGCATCAATATCTTCTTTGCCACGTTCATCCTGGGTGATGGCATCGACCGGGCAGGCCTCTTCGCAGGGAATCGGCTGATAAATAATGGAATGATAGGGACAAACTTTTGCGCAGATGCCGCAGCTGATGCAGACTTTTTCGTCGATGAGGGCATGTCCGTTTTCGAAAGAGATGCAGCTTTTGGGACAGTTCATTATACAGGGGCGGGCGACGCAGCCGCGGCAGGCGTTGGTTACCCGGTAGTTGGCGCGGATGCAGGCACTGCAGGCCTCGTCGATTACAGTAAGAACACTGCCGGCCAGACGGCTCTCGCCAAGTGTTTCAGCTTCTTCGGCATAACTGGCAAGACTTCTTGCTTCGTCTTCAGGTTTTTCATTCTCGATAGCAAAGCCGAGGAGGGCGATAAGGCGATATCTGATTACAGCCCGGTCATGATGAACGCAGCATCTTACTGCCGCAACATCTCTGGGAGCCTGCTGCATTGGCAGATAATCTATGCGCTCCTTCAGTTTGCCTGCAAACATGAGGCGGGCAAAACGCACAATCAGTTGACGTTTGAGCAGTGATGCATTGTTGATATAGTTCATTTATGCCTGCTCCTGTAGGTGCTTGCGAAGGTAATCGACAACTTTGGCGACAGAAGCCTGCGACATCAGGTAGTCGTTGATCTGAACAAAAGGCGGCTGCGCATTCTCGAAATGGCATGCTTTGATGCAGTTCGAATCTACGATTTCGACCTGATCTTTGAGCTCGGCCGGAATTGAGTCGGCGAGCATCATCAGTTGCGCGCCACCGAGCACATAACAGGTCGTGCCGGAACAGATGGTAATCTTGAACTTCTTAGCCATGCATTTCGCCCTCCGGTTTATTCATCAGAACAGCTCTTCTACAGTCAGTCGAACTCCCGTACATTATAGCCCCGTCTGGCGATATGGTGCAAAGCATAGTTTGCTTCATTATCGGTCAAAATCAACCGTCATTATGCGCTTCGCTTCGCGCAGGATGCAAAAAAGTCGACACGCGCTGCCGGAGCTTTTGGGTTGGGTTGTGCAGGAGAAGAGGTGTTTTCTGCCCCGGCAGCTGGCGTGCGACAAATTAGAGAGTGGTAGTAGACGGATCAACTGTGTTGCCAAAGAACTGTGAGTCGTCAGGCGACCACAGTGGTGGCTTTCAATGAAAGCTTTTTAAGTTCGGCGTCAAGCATGGCGCGGGCCTTTTCGACCGTGCATCTGCTGATGAGCTGGTCGCCGATCATCACATTCGGTGCTTCGCCACACTTTTCAAAGCAGAAAGTAGCCTGAACATCGACTTCATTGCTCAATCCACGACTTTCAATGTCGCGTGTCAGGGCTTTGAGAATGCTCTGTGAGCCTTTGAGGTAGCAGTTGGTTCCGACGCAGACCTTGATCTGCAGTTTGTCGGTTCCTTCGCCAGTAAGCAATGGCATGCCCTTTTCGGTAATGCGCCGTCGTGACTGATAACTGGTGTGCAGCAGATGATGGGCTTTTTTGCCACCAACATCGCCGAGTATTTTGGCGTAGGTTTCGATGATATAAGGGTTTTCCTGGGATTTGTGCAACTGCAACATTTTGTCGGCTTCATAAAGGCCTTTCGCGCGCCTTTTGACCGTGCCGTCGGCAAAGCTGACCGGCTGACCGGCCCCGCCGACACAGCCGCCCGGGCAGGCCATCACTTCGATAATGTCGTATTTGCTGGTGCCTGCCTTGACTTCTGCGGCGACCTTGCGCGCATTCTTGAGGCCATGAACAATGGCGAGGCGCACTTCTTTGCCGTCAAGATTGATAGTAGCTTCGCGCAGACCAGCCTCGCCACGCACCGCGTGAAAGTCGACATTTTCCAGCTTGCGACCGGTGACTTTTTCGGCGGCAAAGCGCAGCACCGCCTCGGTTACACCGCCGCTGGTACCAAAAATCACGCCTGCTCCTGTTTTAAAGCCAAGTGGCAGGTCGAGCGATTCAGGCTCAAGCTCGGCAAAACGCACTCCACTGGCTTCAATCATTGTGCTGAGTTCCTGGGTAGTCAATACAAAATCGACGTCTCTGATGTCGCCATGGCTGAATTCAGGCCTTCTTGCCTCGAACTTTTTGGCAGTGCAGGGCATTATCGATACGATTACCAGGTCTTCAGGCTTGATTCCATAAAGGCCGGGCAGAACCTCGCGCGCGAGCGAGCCGAACATCTGCTGTGGCGATTTGCACGAAGAGAGTCGCGGCAGGATTTCTGGAAAGTACTGTTCAGCAAATTTCACCCAGCCCGGGCAGCAGGAAGTAAACTGTGGCAGCTTTTCACCTTTGCTGAAGCGATTGAGAAATTCGGTTCCCTCTTCGATAACGGTCAGATCGGCAGAGAATGAAGTGTCGAACACTTTGGCAAATCCCATGCGCTTAAGCGCAGCAGCAATTTTGCCAGTAACGACGTCACCGGCAGTCATACCAAACTGCTCACCAAGAGCCACTCTTACCGCTGGCGCGATCTGGGCGATCACCATTTTTTTGCGATTATCGAGAGCTTTGAATACCTTGTCAATCTCTGGTTTCACGGTGATAGCGCCAACCGGACATACGGCAGCACACTGACCGCAGTTTACACACTCGACTTTGGCGAGTTCCTTGCCAAATGCCGGTGATACGATGGTGTTTTTGCCACGGTGGGCAAAGTCGATGGCGCCGATTCCCTGAATTTCACGGCAGTAGCGCACGCAGTCACCACAGAGCACGCACTTGTTTGGGTCGCGTATCAGCGAATCCGAAGAGAAGTCTTTGGGGTAATCGATATTGGTCTTCTTAAAGCGCACTTCGGTAATGCCGAGACGGCGGCCAAGTTCTTCGAGTTTGCATGTCGAGCTTTTCGGGCAGGTTGGGCATTCGACCTTGTGATTTGCCAGCAGCAGTTCGACCGATATTTTACGGATTTCGCGAATTTCTTCGGTGGCGGTTCTGATAACCATGCCGGGTTTAGCCTTGATCGAGCACGAAGCATGCAGTCCGCGTCCTTCGATTTCGACAAGGCAGAGGCGGCAGGCGCCATAAATGCTGAGTTCTGAGTGGTAGCAGAAGGTCGGAATTTCTATGCCGGCTTTGCGGATAAGTTCAAGCAAGTTGCGCTCGTCGCCTATTTCAACTTCCATACCATTGATTGTTACTGTATTTTTTTCGATGTCAGACATAGTCACACCCCCAGGATAGCGTTAAATTTGCAAGCTGCAGCACAGGCTCCGCACTTAATGCACTTTTCCACGTCGATTTTGTGCAGCTTTTTCAGTTCGCCGCTGATGGCTCCAACCGGGCACTTTTTAGCACACACCGTGCAGCCTTTGCACAGTGCCGGATTTATTTCGGGAGTGGTAAGGGCTTTACACTGGCCCGACGGGCATTTTTTCTGGAAGATATGCGCTTCATATTCAGCTCTGAAATAGCGCAGAGTCGATATGACCGGGCTTGGTGCGGTTTTGCCGAGTCCGCAGAGCGAGCCTCTGGCCACGGCACGGGCAAGTTTCTCAAGGTTTTCCAGCGTCTTTTCATCGGCATTGCCGGCCATGATGTCATCGAGCATGCTCAGCATCTGGCGGGTGCCTTCACGGCAGAGCACGCACTTACCACAGGATTCATTCTGAGTAAATTGCATGAAAAAACGCGCGATAGAAACCATACAGGTGCTTTTATTCATGACAACCAGGCCGCCCGAGCCGACCATGGCGCCCTTATCGAGCAGAGAGTCAAAGTCGAGCGGCAGATCTAGGTGTTCGTTGATCAGACAGCCGCCTGACGGTCCGCCAATCTGCACCGCCTTGAAACCATCCGGCATAGGCTTGCCGCGATCATCGGTAATGCCGCCGCCTATGTTGAAAATGATCTCACGCAAAGATGTGCCAAAGGGGACTTCGATGAGGCCAGTGTTGGCAACATGTCCGGTAAGCGCGAAAGTTTTGGTGCCTGGCGATTTGGCGGTACCCTGCGATCTGAACCACTGGGCGCCATTGCGTATGATCAATGGCACGGTGGCGAGAGTTTCGACGTTGTTGATAACGGTTGGCTTGCCAAACAATCCGCTTTCTGCTGGAAATGG
>MFYY01000139.1:14756-19506 GCA_001787855.1 Candidatus Riflebacteria bacterium GWC2_50_8
GGGGTCGGCATTCCGCGCTTGCCCTCGACAGAAGCTATCAGTGCGGTTTCTTCGCCGCAGACAAAAGCGCCGGCGCCTTCCATAACGTTGACATCAAAGTTAAATCCGCTGCCAAAAATATTCTGGCCAAGAATTCCCATGCTGCGGGCATCGGCAATAGCCTTGCGCATTCGTTTTACAGCCATCGGGTATTCAGCCCGGCAGTAAACCACACCTTCGTCAGCTCCAATAGCGCGGGCTGCGATCATCATGCCTTCGATTACTGCGTGCGGGTTGCCTTCCATGACGCTTCTGTCCATGAATGCGCCCGGATCACCTTCATCGGCATTGCAGATGACATACTTTTTAGCGCCCGGCTGATCGAGCGTCAGCTGCCACTTGCGACCGGTCGGAAAGCCGCCGCCCCCTCTTCCCCGCAGCCAGGAGGCCATGACTTCTTCACAAACGGTAACCGGCTTCATATCGTTGCAGGCTATTCTGGCTCCTTCGTAGCCGTCATGAGCGATATATTCGTTGATGTCTTCGGGGTCGATGTGACCACATTCTTTCAAAACCGTTCGTTTCTGGCGGTTATAAAAGGTAATTTCATTGCTGCCCTTAACCGGCTTTGCTGTTGTCTGGTCGACAAAAAGCAGGCGCTCGATGATCTCGCCCTTGACCAGTGTTTTTTCGACAATTTCGGCGGCGTCGTCGGCTTTAACGCGGGTATACAAAATGTTTTCCGGCATTATGGTCACCAGCGGTCCCATCTGGCAGAAGCCGTGACAGCCGCTTTTAGACAGGAGAAGATCTTTTTTTTCTTCTTTGTGGGTGTCTACTCTGACATTGATGCCAGCTCTGGTGATATTTTTCACAAGGGCGTCGATAAGGGAAAGAGCTCCGTTGGCTACGCAGGCGGTGCCGGCGCAGACAATTACCCGGCGTTCTTCGAGGCGGTTACGAAAGTCGGCGGCGATCTGTTTAAGGTTTAATGGCGTTGTGTTCATTTGACTTCCTCCCGGGCAATGATCTGATCTATGAGTGCAACTGTAGATTCTGGCGTCATCAGGCCATGGACATCTTCGTTAATTACCAGTACCGGCGCCAGGCCGCAGGCGCCGAGGCACGAAACGGTTTCGACAGTAAAGACCATGTCGCTGGTGGTCATGTTCTCAGGGGTCAGCTTGAGCTTTTTAAGCAGTGCTTCAAGAATGGGAATCGACTTCTTAACGTGACAGGCGGTGCCATCGCAGATTTTGATCACATACTTGCCCTTGGGCTTAAGAGCGAAGTGTGAGTAGAATGTGGCCACGCCATATACCTGTGCCGAAGGTATGCCCAGAGCGGTGGCAACGTAACAGATGACGTCTTCGGGCAGGTAGCGGTATTCTTCCTGAACTGCCTGAAGAATCGGGATCAGCTTGGAACAGTCGTTGTTATGGTGTTCGATGATTTCGCAGACTTTTTCGAATTTTCTCATCACGGTGTGTGGTTGACTGGTCATTGATCGACCTCCTGTCTGAATTTGCCGGACTGCTTGAGAATCTGCAGTTTCTTGGAAAGCACAGCGAGACCGGTTGCCAGGTTCTCGTTTTGCACTATCACCCCTTCTGGCGTTCTAATTTCGGCTGGAGCAAAGTTCCAGATACCGATGATGCCGCCTGCTATCATCATGTCGGCGGCCTCCTGGGCGGCGTGGTCGGGAGTAGTGATAACCCCGATTTTAATGTTCATGCGTGAGCAGAGATTGGTGAGCTTGGAAAGCGGCAATACTTCGACGCCGCCGAATGTTTTGCCGATAATGTCAGGTGAATTGTCGAAGGCAGCGACAATTTTAAAACCGTAGCGCCGGAACCCCTGATAATCGATGAGTGCGCGCCCCATATTGCCGACACCGACCAGAAAGGCCTCGTCCATATTGTTCCAGCCGAAGAATTCTTCGATGCTGTTGAGCAGAACTTCGATCTGATAGCCAACCTTGGGGACGCCGCGAATTCCGGTATAGGCGAGATCCTTGCGGATCTGTGGCGGATCAAGATCGAGATCTTTACCGATATGAGTGCATGAAACAATCTCGCGCCCACTTTTGAGGAGTTCTTTGAGGTAGTTATAGTAGCGCGGCAGGCGGCGCAATGTTGGTTCTGGAATACTGAATTCAGGTTTATTGATCATCTTCTGGCATCTCCGATTCTGTTTGCGCTTCTGGAATGCCTGCTGCTAAAGGCATCTGAAGACGATATTGCACTTTTCGGCTTTTGACAGAGCGATTTCGCAACTTTCTTCATCTTCTAGCGTTTCCTTCAGCTGTTTTAAGAAGCTTAGGCAAATATTGAGAAATTTTTAACAATATTTTTTTATCGATAAATTTTTCTCGATTACATTGTCAATAATAAGACTTGGTTTGCAAAACGTCAAGATCTTTGTGAAAAAATTCGCAGCATGTTTTATAAATATGATTATGCTGTGAAAAACTGTTATACTGTGCCAGTCAGCTTCTTATAATGGTCTCATGAACAGCCGAAAATACAATTTCCGGTGGCTGACGTTGCTTTTTAAAATTTGAAGTGATAGGGTGGCGGCACCGATTAAAATAGATTGTTATTGCAAAGTCATTCATTTGAGATGTTTGTGTGAAAAAGCTTCGAGCCATAGAGGCAGGAATAGCCGCTTTTTTTTGTGCCGTTTTTGCGGTTATTTTGCTCTGCGGCTCTCTTGACGGCCTCGAAAACCGAACGCTGGACTGGCGTTTTCGCGCGCGACCGCCGAAGGAATCGAAGACAAAAATTGTTCTGATTCTGATTACTGATGAGTGTTTGACGCGCCTTGGAACCTGGCCGCTTTCACGTGCGCTGTATGCTTCGGTCATCGACTATCTGGCCGCTGCAGGTGCAGAAGCCATCGCATTTGATGTGGTATTTGAAGACAACTCTACCGCAGACTCAAAGGGTGACGAAGAATTCGTCGCGAGTTGTCGCAGATACGGAAAGGTAATTCTGCCTCTCGTATTTTCTGAGGTGCAGGTGTTCGAGAACCTTGCATCTTCGCCAGTTTTGATTGAAGAAGCCCGACTGCCGTTTCAGGCCCTTGCTGATGCTGCCGCCGGTTTTGGTTACATTAATGCTGATTTTGATTATCTGAACCCAGACGGCGTAATACAGAAAACTTTTTTGGCGCACCGATTCGAAGATCGCTGGGTTCCGGCCTATTCGCTGGCAATTGCCGAGCAGGTAGCCCGTCAGCAGGTTCTCATCACCGATCAGGGCATGACATTTTGTGGCCGGGCGCTTCCTCTAATTGATCTTCCGCCATGGAAACCGGTTAAAAACTCATGGCATGCGGGTAACGGCAAGGCGGTTTACATCAATTACCTGGGCGCCAGATATCATGAGCCTTTTCTGACGTATTCTTTTGCAGATATCATCGAAAAAAAGTTCAATCCACAAGATTTTCGTGATGCGGTTGTTCTCATTGGCCCTTCTGCTGTCGGTCTTGGCGATCTAAAACTTACACCGCATGGCTTAAAGCCTGGTGTCGTGGTTCACGCGAATCTTCTCGAAAACATACTGGCATCGAATTTTATTACTCCCCCTTCAATGGCAGCCCAGATCGCAATTGTCGCGATTTTTGCATTTATAACTTTCTGTATTCTTTGTTGGGAAGGCGTATTCGTGCTTTCTACGACAATATTTGGCATTTTGCTGATCGCATATTCAGCTATCTGTTTCCTGGTCTTTTCAGGACAACAGCTGGTTCTGCCGATGACAGTTCCTCTGTTGATGTCTGTAATGCAGTATGTTGTTGTCAGATTCGTGCAGCTGATCGTCAATTTAAAGAAGGCAAACACCAGTCTTACCGAGCAGAATATAATACTCGATCAGAAAGTAGCCGAGCTTATGGTTTTGCACAGCGCCGGGATCAGATTTCCGGCTATTCTCGAAACCAGCATTCTGTCGAACGAAATTATTACCAGATTTTGTGAGCTGCGCGGTGCTGATGCCGGCCTTCTTGTCTATTTCGCGCCGAAAACCGGGCAGTCGCAACCTCTTGGGCAAGTCGCCGGTATCAGGGGCGATGCGTATATTCAGGAGTATCGCGATGAGCTCGCAGCATGCCTGAAATCCGTTTTTGACGGGAAGAAGCAGATGACAGTCTCTGGTTCAACATTGTATTCAACTTATCTGCCTCTTCTTGTCGGCGATTCGTGCTGGGGCGCGATTTGTCTGCACGAATCGGAAGACCTGAAAAAGCGCTGGCAAAGCGAATATTTCTGGACAACCCTGCTCGGAATATGCTGTACAGCCCTTGAAAATGCCAGACTCTATGAGATGGCATGCGAGGTTTCGCTTGCACGGCAGGTGCAGGCAAACTTTCTGCCCCAGAAACCGCTTGAATTAAATGGCTATATGGTTGCCGGCAGTTCTCGCCCGGCCACCCAGCTTGGTGGCGACTATTTTGATTACTTTGTCGTGGAAAATAGATACCTGGTAGTGTTAATAGCCGATGTTATGGGTCACGGCGTTCCTGCCGCGCTTGGGATGACGATCGTAAAGACATCTGTTCTTCAGAGAGATCTAGAAGGGTTTTCGATCGAAAAACTTGCCAATACGATCAATGATACGCTGTTGAACAGCCAGGAGAAGAAACTCATGGTTACAGCACAATTCATGGTTGTCGATACCCTTGAGCACACCGGTATGATTTACCATCGTGGCCATGTATTCCCGTTCCGGAGAGCGATGGATAGGGCCTGGCTGCAGCAGCAATGCGTAAT
>MFYY01000140.1:0-2842 GCA_001787855.1 Candidatus Riflebacteria bacterium GWC2_50_8
GTTTCTTCGCCGCAGACGTATGATCCGGCGCCACGATGAACTATGATGTCAAAGTCTACGAGCTGGCCGTCGGTTTTTGCTTCTTCGATTGCCTGATCGAGAATATCGCCAATCCAGGCAAATTCGCCGCGGATATAGATGAAAGCAAGCTTACAGCCAAGTGCCAGCGCAGAGATTGCCATTCCTTCAACCAGAAGATGCGGGTCGTATTCCATGATCTGGCGGTCTTTGAATGTGCCCGGTTCGCCTTCGTCGGCGTTACATACCAGGTATATGGGCTTGCCGGTGTTTTTGGCGAGAAATCCCCATTTTACGCCGGTCGGGAAGCCTGCGCCGCCGCGGCCTCTGATCGCCGAGATCTTAACTTCGTTAATGATATCGGCAGGCGCCATGCTGCGTGCCTTGGCGAGAGCCTGATAGCCGCCATTCTTTTTGTAGACTTTTATCGATTTTGCATTTTCAACGCCACGGTTCTTGAGCAGAACGTTGCAGACAGTGCCATAATTGTAGTCGGTCTGGCGCGGCAGCATAACGCCCTTTTTGAGGGAGGCGATCAGCTCATCGACCTTTTTAACGGTCATGTTTTCATAATAGACGTCGTTGACCTGGACCACCGGGCAGGTGCCGCACGAGCCAAGACATTCTACTTCATGCAGGGTGAAAAGACCGTCTTTGCTGGTTTCTCCGGGTTTCAGCCCGAGAGTTTTTTCGAGATGCTGCAAGATATCGCGGGCGCCCATGAGGGTTGCGGGAATATTGGTGTCGACCTGTATGTGATATTTGCCAACAGGTTTGTTGTTATACATGGTGTAGAAAGTCGCAACACCAAAGGCTTTGCTCCTGGTGACGCCGACAACATCTGCCACTTCGTGCAGCAATTCTTCGGTAAGATTGTTATTGTTTGACTGCTGTGCCAGAGTGAGGGCCGGCATGAGAGCGGATTCGCGGCGGGGATATCTGGAAGCGAGTTTTTCAATGCGTTCTCGCAATTCTGCTGTGATCATCGAGATGTATCATCCTTTCATTCTTATGGCTAAATCAGTTTTTGAAAAACTTCGGACTGAAAAGATCTGGCAATCAGCCGCCCGCTGTCTGGGCAAAAGCCGTGTTCGAATAGAGATATTCCATTTTTTCTTTGTGTTTAAGCTCTTCTGAAGCCATTTTCAACAGAAGATTTTTCATTTCAGGGTCAGCATGCATGGCGGCCAGTTCGGTATAAAACTGGTTCGATCTCTTTTCGCGGTGAGCAGCGATAAGATAGATGTCTGAGCTTGAAAGCTGCTTGTTGGGCTCAACTTCATCAAGATGTTCAGCTATTTTATAATCGACCGGAGTTGCCATCGACAATTCAGTGTTGCCTTTTTTGCCGCTTTTGTAGTCAACAAGAAATCTGCGGTGTTTCTTTTCTTCTTCTGCGATGAAGCCCAGGGTTTCTTTCGCTTCTTTGCTTTCGGCGCGTTCGATGAGATCAAGATAGAAAAAATAGGCGCCTTCTTCTCTGGCGATAGCGGTGTCGAGAATTTCGGACAGCGGTTTATTACTGCTCACTTAATTCTTCTCCTCTTTGTTTCAAAAATAATTTTTGCCAAGTGACTTAAATCACAAGTAAATTAGCATAGACACAAGCACAAGGCAAGATAAAATACCCGCATGCAACGATTCATGCCGAGGACTGCAAATAGGTGTCATATAGCGCTCAAGAGAGTTTTTCCGCAGATGTCGCAGATTCAGGTCAGAGTTGAGCTGGTCTCAGTTCTAGTAATTTGAGTTGATAAGTTTCTTTGTGCTGCGAGCGCGTCTGCAGAAGAGGCTACTCACACAAAGCCTCAAAGGACTAATAAACAAAAAGGGCGGGGTGGCTGGTGGCGGCGGTTTCGCCGATGACGGCAGCACTGGTGTAGCCGGCGGCATGCAGATCATTAATCAGTTCAGTGACGCAGTCAGGCTTGACACACATCAGCAGACCACCAGAAGTTTGCGGATCACAGAGCAGCATTTTTTCGTCGTAACTGACCCTTGCGTCAAAGACGGTCGAGCTTTCGACATATGTGAGGTTGCGCAATGCTCCGCCCGGTATGCAGCCGCGCTCAACGAGTCGGCGCGCACCCGGCAGCAGGGGTACCTTTTTGGCTTCGATTCTGAGCTGAAGCCTGCTGCCCTGCGCGATATTCAGTGCGTGACCGAGCAGCCCGAAACCTGTAATATCGGTTGCCGCTCTGACGTTGTATCGCTGCATTATCTCGGCACCTTTGCGGTTAAGCTGTTTCATCGTTTCGAGCGCCAGACGGTAATCTGCCGATGCAGCTTCGCCGATACGCTGACCGGCAACCAGAGTGCCGGTGCCAACTGGTTTGCTCAATACCAGTATTTCTTCGGGAGAAGCCTGATGATTAGCAATTATGCGGTTCGGGTGAACCGTTCCGGTAACTGCCAGTCCGTATTTCGGTGGGTAATCAGCAATTGTGTGGCCCCCGGCAATTACGCCGCCGGCCTCGGTTACTTTATCCAGGCCGCCGGCAAGAATTTCACCGAGCGCTTCAAACGGAATGCCCGCAGCAGGAAACATGACGAGGTTCATCGCGGTCAGTACGCTGCCGCCCATGGCAAACACGTCGCTTAAGGCGTTGCTGGCGGCAATCTGCCCGAATTCAAAGGGGTCAGAGCAGATTGGCGGAAAAAAATCGGTGGTTTCGATCAGCGCGATTTCTTCGGTCAGCTTGTAAACACCAGCATCATCGCAGGTATCGATGCCGACCAGCAGGTTCGGATTATCAGGCTTTGCCAGCTTCGCAATAGCCTTTTTAAGCAGGTCGGCTGGCAGTTTTGCCGAGCAACCTCCCTG
>MFYY01000140.1:2867-7371 GCA_001787855.1 Candidatus Riflebacteria bacterium GWC2_50_8
TGAATTGCGGCGTTAATGCCGTTTTCGGCAAGTCTGCGTACAGTTTCGCGACTCTGCCCGGTGGGCACTGACAGCGCCATTCCGCACTCGGGAGAGATATCTTTGGGCACGGCGACAACACTTATTTGAATGCCAGCTGACCGGCAGAATTCTTCGGCCTTGATAACGGCGCGCGTGGTGTTAAAAAGCAGAAGATCGTTGTTCATCGGGCAACCTTTCTGATCGCAGCAAGCAGATAATCGAAATCTTTTGTTTCATGATAGGGCGAGAAGGCGAAGCGCACTGTGCCTGCGGGAAACGTTTTAAGATGCCGGTGGGCCAGCGGAGCACAATGCAGGCCGGTTCTGGTTTCGATGTTGAATTCTTTGTATAGCCGATCTCCAAACGCGCCCGGTTCAAGATTGGCGCTGGCAATCGAGAAGACCGGACCCTGTCGCGAAAAATCTGTCGCAGCGAAGACTGAAATGTCTGGCAGTTTTCGCAGTTCTGCCAGCAGATGTTCAAAATCTTTATGCTGGTAGCTGCATGCCGGCTTATTCTCGACAGCAGCCAGCAGACCGTATAATCCCGCAAGGTTCGGAGTTCCAGCCTCAAAGCGGTCGGGCATGGCTTCTGGCATTTCGTATTTATCTGACGCGCTGCCGGTGCCGCCGTAGAGCAGCGGCGAAACCAGGTCGGGGTTGCGCAGAAAAAGCCCGCCAGTACCGGTCGGCCCGAGCAGGCTTTTATGACCCGTAAAAGCTACGAAGTCGAGACCCCACTCATCAGCTTTGAGCGGAGTTGTGCCGAGCGACTGGCTGGCGTCGACAAGTATCGGAATAGCGCCGAGTATGGCACGCAGGCTTTCCAATGGCTGAATTACTCCGTTGACATTGCTCTGATGATTGATCACGACGAGATCTATATTTGATAAATCTATTTGCGTGAGCGCTTCGAGATTGATGCTGCCGTCGACATGTGCGGGCAGGCATTCCAGGCTGATGCCATGCTTTTGCTGCATCATGCTCAGGGCGCGCATGACGGCATTGTGTTCGAGCGCCGTATGCAAAACCTTTCTGCTTTTCCAGGAAAAGCCCTGGATAACAGTATTCAGCGCCATGGTCGCGCATGAGGTAAAGACGATATTGTCGACCAGCTTGGTGCCGATCATTGTTCCCATGCGGTCGCGCAGGCGTTCGACCGTCTGCGACGCTGCAAAAGCGCGCGGATACGCTGCGCGCCCATAAGAGCCGCCATTTTCGCTCAGATAGTCGCTTATCGCTCTGGCGACTTCTGGCGGTTTGGGGAATGAAGTGGCAGCGTTGTCGAAGTAGTATGGTGCTGAATTTGTCATTATGTCATGGGTTTATGACATGTCCGGCGGCAGCGAGAGCGCTGAGAATTTCGAACATGTTCGAAACCACGCCGACTTTGCGCTTTTCCTTGAGTGAAAAATAGTCAAGACAGGTGCCACACACCAGGATTTTAACGCCATTGCGCTCAAGTTCTTCGAGGGCTGGCAGCACTGGCGACCCTTCGCATGCCAGTTGTATGCCGCTGTTGTAAAATACAACCGCTGATGGGCGTGGCTCAATTGAGGGCAGTGCATTGATGCAGGCCTGAATAAGAATGCGGCCAAGCTCTTCTGAGCCGTGTCCCATGCCAGCCTGAGTTATGGCGATAACTGGCGGATTTTTTTCGAAATTCATCGGCGCGCATGTCGGGCAAAATTCCGTCTCTGCAACCACGGCTTTTACGCGAAAAATACTACCTTCAGTAGCGGTGGTAACCTGTGCTGTGTTCCCCTGCAGAAACCTGCTGACGTTTTCGCAGGATGTGGCATTGTCGAGCAGAATCTCGAGAATGTCGCCTGCGGCTGCTTCAGATAATGCCTGTCTGGCAAGCATTACCGGTCTGGGGCAAAGCATTCCACGTGCATCGATAATTTTTTCTGGCATGATAAATCTCCTCGGCGTGAGAATACATCATTGTTGCCGGCGGGTCAAGGATTGTCGGCCGGGCTCAACGGCTGGTGGGAATTGTGAAGTAAAAAGTCGAACCGCTGCCAATTTTGCTGCTGACGCCGACCTTGCCGTCATGACCAATGATGATCTTTTTTACGATAGCCAGCCCGAGTCCGGTTGATTTTTCGCCATCCGTTGGCTTTACGCTGGTTTTGCCGAATTCCTGAAAAAGTTTTTTCTGCTCTTCTTCGGGGATTCCCTGCCCCTGGTCAGTTACGCTGATCCTGACACTGTAATTTTCTGCGCTGGCGTGCAGTGTGACTGTTGTACCTGCCGGCGAGAATTTTACTGCGTTGCTGATCAGGTTGTCGATGACTTGCGCGATGCGTTTTGCATCAATTTCGACGCCGGGCAGGGCTGACGGAATTTCGCCGATTACTTTAATGTTCTTCATGCGCGCGCTAAGCTCATGGTTCACCAGCGCCTCATTTAAAAAGGCGACGAGATCGACTGGCTGTCGTTCAATTTTCAGCTGGCCCGACTCGATGGCGCTGATATCGAGCAGGTCGTTGATCAGGTTCAGCATCCGCGTGGTAACCGCATTTATGCGATCGAGAATGTGCTTCCTTCTCTCGGCATCACCAAGAATCTCGGGATCTTCGAGCAGTTCGATATAATTCTGCACCACTCCCAGCGGGCTGCGGAGATCGTGCGCGGCTATGCCGAGAAATTTGTTTTTAAGTTCGTTGAGCTGGCGCAGGTGTTCGAGCGCCTGCGTTCTTGCGACAACCAGCGACAGATGTTCGGCAATTTCCTGAAAACGCTTGACATGGGCGTTCTCATAGGCGTGGGGTGTTGTGTTTGAGAAGAACAGAAACCCGATCGGTTTGCCTTCAGTGCTGAGCGGGCAGGTGAGGCTGCTGCGGATGCCTTCTTTGACAATCAGGCCAGTCGAATGGCTGCCGGGTTTTTTGCGCAGATAAGCTTCGAGATCGTTGATAATGCGCGGCTTTCCGGTTTCTACTATTGCTTTAAGAGAACTGTTGGCAAGCGGGGCTTGATAACCAGGGCTGAGCAAAAGCGGCTGATATTCGGCATGCGCCCAGATCGAGCGCACCAGGGTCTGATCGTCTGAAATTATCGCCGCGCCGATACGGTCATAAGGCACGTGAGCCTTGAAACCATCGTAGAAATGGACGAAAACCTCTTCGAGCGTGGCGCCGTGACTGATGTCGGCGGTAATCGCCAGTAGATTTTTGTAAAACGAGTTCATCTCTGTTCTCCGAAGTTTGCAGATTATCAGTTAAGGTCTGGCACGAGGGCGCGTTCAAGTTTTTTGAGGTCAATGTTTTGCATTTTTGCGCGCAATTCTTCGCTTTCAAGCAGGTTGCGCAGGGCCGGGTGGTTGAACACGGCTTTGAAATCTTTCTTCGCAACGAGTTCTCTTAGGCTCTCGTCTTCCTGCAGGGCGACAAGTTCCGGCATTTCTGCCAGCGGCATCAGAATTTCCTGAAGCGCGGCACGATCGACTTTTTCGGGTTTAAAGTTACGCGAAATGCGCTGTACCGTTTTCACCATCTGAACAGTTTGCGCGGCCTCTTCAGGCATTACCGGCGCCAGCATGTTTTCGACGGGGCCAGTAAATTGTGAAAACTGCGGATAAAAATCAGCTATCCGCGAATTTGGCAGAATCGAGAGGGTAAATATCAAAAGCCAGGAAACGATGATGCCTTCAAAGCCACCGAGCAGCCCGCCCAGTATTTTTTCCGGGATCGACGGCTCGTCTTTTTCATTTCTGAACCACTTAAGTAAAACTCCTGAAAGCAGAAAAACGCTGATAAATGTCAGGTAAAACCCTGAGATGGCTGACAATAAAACTGGCATTCCGAGAGCCTTGCCAACATAAGCTGACAGATACCAGCCCAGTGCCAGACTGCCGGCGAAGCGCAGCAGTGTCGATAATTCATGAAAGATTCCACGCTGATATGCCCTAAAAATACAGGTGCCCAGCGTCAGCCCGATCGTTGCCAGAATGAATGGCGGCGCTGATACCGCCTTCCATGCGGAAGCAATGATCAGGCCGATTAGAACGAGTAATATAAGACTGCTGGTGGATTGCTTTTTCACAGGCCAAGCCTAACCGATCAATTTTATTGTCATTTTTTGAAAGCTTCGGGGTTGATGAGGTTGGGCGGTCGCTGCCCGGTGAAAAAGGCGACGAGATTTTCGGCAACCATGACGGACATGCGGGCGCGGGTGGCGTGACTGGCACTTGAAACGTGCGGCGCGACCACGACGTTGTCGAGTGTGAGCAGCGGGTTGTCAGCCGAAGTTGGTTCACTTGCGAAGACATCGAGAGCGGCGCCCGCAATTTTGCCTGATTTGAGGGCCTCATACAGTGCTTTTTCATCAACAACCGGGCCACGCGAATTATTGATGAGAAACGCGGTTTTTTTCATCAGTGACAGCTTTTCGGCATTGATCAGGCCGCGAGTGCCGGCATTAAGCGGCACATGCAGGCTTATAAAATCA
Source organism: Candidatus Riflebacteria bacterium GWC2_50_8 (assembly GCA_001787855.1). Classification (GTDB taxonomy): domain Bacteria; phylum Muiribacteriota; class Ozemobacteria; order Ozemobacterales; family Ozemobacteraceae; genus Rifleibacterium. The sequence continues at coordinate 7,343 of MFYY01000140.1, forward strand.
GATTCCCGAAGCAATTCGTCGAATTTGAC
>MFYY01000140.1:7377-7527 GCA_001787855.1 Candidatus Riflebacteria bacterium GWC2_50_8
GGCACCGAGTTCTCTTTCGAATTCGGGCCTGGGTGAAGAACTGTAATAGAGGACCTTCATTGCGAAACCGCGTGCGCGGCGGGCAACCGCCTGACCGATGCGGCCGGCGCCGATGATACCGATGGTGGTTCCATAAATATCGTAGCCGAG
>MFYY01000140.1:7590-10200 GCA_001787855.1 Candidatus Riflebacteria bacterium GWC2_50_8
CAAAATCGGCAGAGGCTTCGGTCAAAACATCTGGCGTGTTGCTCACGCAGATGCCGCGCTGAGTGGCTTCGGCTACGTCGATGTTGTCGTAGCCGACGGCGTATTGCGCGATAAATTTGAGTTTTGCCGCTGCCGCCAGGGTTTCGGCATCGATTTTGTCGCTGAGCAGTGAAACCATGCCATCGGCATCGCCAATATTTTCTATAAGCTGCGCTTTAGTCGGCGGCGCATAATGTGGCCAGCCCTTGACGCTGAAGTGTTGATTCAATATCTGCAGGCCCGCCTGCGGGATTTCTCTGGTAACAAAAACTCTGGCTTTCGACATATTAACCTCGCAAAGATGCTTGTTGGTTCGCGCACTTTCAAGCTAGCAAAAATCAACGGTAAAAATCAACCTTAGTGGTTACTGGAATTGTACTGTCGCAAGCGCATTAGGTTTTGGTATTTTTATTCTCGGCTGAGCCAAAAAAGTGCAAAGAATTTGCCTTCTTTGTGGCTTAGAGTCCTAGTGCGAGCTCTTCTTTTTTCAGCGGTCTGAACGTGCAGGCTTCATCTGCATTATGAAGAGCAGGGGAATACCGAGGTAGCGTTCGGCTTTAACCGCTTGGGCAACAAGTTCGGCGTCGGCGATATGCTCTTCGATGCGTGTAACATGCAATCCGGCTGCCACGGCGGCGTTGAATATTGCCGACAGACTGTGACACTGGCTTTCTGGCAGGATTTGCTCGTTTGCCTTGTTCTCAAATCTCGCAGAGATGCCGAGCAGGTGCATGGCCGGGTGCAGGCCGGTAATGAAAATATCTGCGCCAGGCGCTGCAACCCTTTTGATTTCGGCAAAATAGTTGTCGAGCGAATTGATGTGTTCGATGACAAGGTTTGAAACGATCAGGTCGAAAAGCGCTCCAGAAAATGGAAACGACTGGTTCAGATCAGCATAGTGCCAGCTTATTCTGCTGTTAATATCCTTATCACGCGCCTTTTTCAGCATGCCTTCGGAAAAATCGGCTCCACAGATTTCTGCCTCAGGAAACTGCCGGCGCAGCCAGTGAGCGAGTCGGCCGGTTCCGCAGCCGCAGTCGAAAATGTTGCGATAGTCTTTCTGTGCCAGTCTGGGTTGCAGATAGCGCTCTTCGAGCATGATCAGCACATTCGTTTCGTCGTCGTAAATTTCTGACCACTGGTCATAACCGTCTTTAACGCTGACAATTTTGGGATTTCTGGGCAGAAATGGCGATGTAAAAGGCACTTTATGCAGTCGCGGTGATTCTTTGCTGTTCTGGTCTGGCATGGTTTTTGGCTGCGCTTTCTTGTGAATTTTCAGTCGCAGTATACATTATCTGTGCAGAATTTTGCTACTAAGCTGCCACGATTGATTGCAATCAACATGACAGGCAGAGGTTTAAATTGTCGGTAATGTTACATGCCGGTGGTTGTGTTACAATGCTGCTGTCAGTCTCTGGCAAAGGTTGTTGGAGAATTTAAAACAGCGCAAACGCATCAGGAGAAGTAATGAAGCCGCAGGTCTGGTATGACTCTGAATTGTTGTTGCTTCTCTTTGTGCTGGTGTTTTTCTGGCTGTCACTTTTTCGTATAGAGAAAGAGGCTGGCGGCAGCTGGGGAACTTTTTTAAAGCAGCACAAGGGTAAGATCCTGTTCATCTGGGTTTTGGCGGCTGCCTTTTTTCCGATAATGGGGTTGATTGCCCAGTTTTTCGACAGGCTGCCTCTTGCCGCGACCGCCTGGGAACTCGCTCCACGCCGCCCCTTCATCAGAGAAATCACCAGGCGGGTTCAGTTCGAAGCCAGTGCCCAGACGAGTTTGCGAGAGAATTGCCGCGAGGACAATGTTGGTAGACTGCTGTTCAGACGGGAAAAAGGCGGTCTGCGTTTCAATCCTCTTGCGCAAGATGGCCGCAGACTCAGTTTTGTTGGCGAGGATGACGATGCCTGGCTGTATGATATCGAGAAATCGGTTAAAAGACTCGCGCAACTGCTGCCAGGCTCGCCTCCTCTTCCGGTAATCGAAGTTCGCGAACTTTATGATTCGCACGGAAATTTCACCAATCCGTTTTCGCTTGCCATAAACTCTGACAGCGACGAACCGGTGCGTACCGTCGTGCACGAACTCACACACCTGTATCTGCTCTGGGCTCTTATTCCGGGGTTTCCGGTCGACTGCCCGCGCTGGCTGAACGAAGGACTGGCCGAGCATGTGTCGGGAGAGGCAATGAACGATGCTGAAGGCTGGGGAAAATATGCAATGGTGCGGCGCAGCTCTCTCGTTGATCTCGACGAGGTTTCGCCGGCATTTTCCTGGCAAGGGCGTGAGGTGGAGTGGCAGGCCCGTGATGCTGTGGCCATGCTTGTCGAGCAGCATGGTGAAAAGACCCTGCACCGGTTGATAAACGGCCTTCGCCTGGCCCGCCCTTTTCATTCAGTCTATCCGATTGTAACCGGTAAGCCGCTCGATTCTTTTGCCGCAGCCTGGAAAGAGAAATTCACCCGGGAGCGTGTTCTGGAAAGCCAGGCCCGCTCTGAAATTTCATCGCGTCTTCTATGGCTGGCGAAGCATCGCGGTTTTGTTGAACTGCAGCCGCTGCTGCAAGGACTT
>MFYY01000140.1:10240-10382 GCA_001787855.1 Candidatus Riflebacteria bacterium GWC2_50_8
CAAAAGACTCGCATCTGGAAGCGCTTGGCTGGTTGCGTCGTGTCGACCCCGATGTGCCTGGAAACGAGGCTTTGCGGGTTTTGATCGAAGAGGCTCGGCAGTCTAAGTTGGCTATAGAGCCATCAGCGGAGCCAGTTAAGAG
>MFYY01000140.1:10426-10939 GCA_001787855.1 Candidatus Riflebacteria bacterium GWC2_50_8
GTAAACTGGGTTTTGTGCGCTCGGCTTTCCCGCGCGCCGGCGTTTATACCGATGTGATAACCGGCTATCCCAGCGAAACCCAAAAAGATTTTGACGACACAATGGCCTTTGTGGAGCGCTGCAAATTCTCCGGGCTGCATATTTTCAGTTATTCAAGCAGGCCCGGTACGGAGGCGGCGGCCCTCAAGCCGCTGGCGCCCGCGGTTGTAAAGGCCCGGTCAAAACTGCTGCATGGGCTGGATTCCGGGCTTCGGGCCGCCTTCGCGGCCTCAATGGTAGGAGGTGAGCTTGAAACGCTCATCCTGAAAAGCGGAACTGACCGCTCGCTGGGCTTGGCCGGTAATTTTTTGAATGTTTCAGCTGCGGGCCGGCTTAAACAGGGGGAATTTTACCGGGTAAAAGTTACGGGCGCGGAAAATGGTCATTGCTTCGGCGAAGCGGCCGGATAGCGGCCGGACTCCCGCGCGTAAAGACGCGGAAAAGAAGGCTATCGCTTTCTTGAAACACCCGCGG
>MFYY01000141.1:0-5401 GCA_001787855.1 Candidatus Riflebacteria bacterium GWC2_50_8
GTAACAGCAAGGTCGCCAGGTTGCACATCGGCAGCCATGCAGGCAAGATGGAGCGCTGCCGTTCCATTGCAGCAGGCGATTGCATGACCAACGCCAGCTTCGAGGCACACAGCTTTTTCAAAACTGTCGATAGCTGGCCCCTGAGTAAGATAATCAGATTTCAGAACCGCTACTACAGCTTCGATGTCTTCGCGACTGATTTCCTGGCGGCCATAAGGAATGAACTTCATTCCACAACGCCTTTCTGCTTCAACAATTCCCTGAGTCCCTCCACATCGAGCCATTGTGCATTGGTGTCACTTGAATACTCGAAGCCTTCAGCTACGGTCGTGGCTCCCTCAGGCAAAACAACCTGCCAGAAGGGAAAATCTGGCAATTTGATATAGCGATCCTGCAGCTCGTAAAGATTCCGCGAATCATCTCGTGAAATCATCATCTCATGCAGCTTCTCACCAGGGCGAATGCCAATGACCCGACATTTACAACCTGGTGCAATTGCCTGTGCCAGATCGGTAAGGCGCATACTTGGGATCTTTGGAATGTAAAGCTCACCGCCAGCCATAAGATTGAAGGAATCGACAACGAATTTTACCGCCTGCGGCAGAGTGATCCAGAACCTGGTCATACGCTCATCGGTAATCGGTATTTCGCCGGTTTCAGCCAGCTTTTGAAACAAAGGAACAACGCTGCCACGGCTGCCAATTACGTTACCGTAACGCACCACGGCAAACCTGGTAATCAACTTTCCTGAATAAGCATTGGCTGCGATAAACAGCTTGTCTGAACACAATTTGGTCGCGCCATAAAGATTGACCGGGTTACAGGCCTTGTCAGTGCTCAACGCGACAACCTTTTGCACTCCAGCTTCAAGAGCAGCATTGATAAGATTCTGCGCACCCATGATGTTGGTCTGCACGGCTTCGAAAGGGTTATATTCAGAGGCTGGCACCTGCTTGATGGCGGCTGCATGAATTACCAGGTCAACTCCGGTAAGCGCTCGATAAAGCCTTTTCTCATCACGAACATCGCCGAGAAAAAATCGCAGTTTGTCAGACGTAAAAGTTTGCGACATCTGATACTGCTTAAATTCGTCACGGGAATAAATAATGATCTTACGTGGAGAAAATTCTTCGAGAGCTTTTTTTACAAAAGCCTTGCCGAAAGAACCGGTGCCACCGGTAACCAGAATGGATTTGCCATTTAACATCTTCTACCTCTACAGTTCCTTGGCCAGATTGGCTTTGCAATCTGGCTTGTAACATGACCTCATCAGACTCTCGAAAATAGTTACAAGCGCTGTTCTGGCAGCGTGCCAGCTGCGAACCTCAACCTCTACTGGTTCAGCAGCGTTCGTGCGCTAAGATCTATGATGCTGTTATCACCAATGTTCATGCGCTGAAATTGCCCGGTTAATTCGACAGAGTCGCCAATCAGCGACTTTTCGAGAACCGTATTGCGCAAAACCGAATTCGGGTTGATAACCGAATCCTTGATTATTGAATCGTGAATCTTGCAGTTCTTGGCTATCGAAACATAAGGGCCGATGACACTGTGGTGAACTTCAGCACTCGGATGAATCGATACTGGCGGAATAATCACACAGCCTTCGATACAAACATGGTTACCACTTGCCCGTTCGAGCAAAAACCGGTTGGTGTACAAAAGAGTTTCGGGCTTGCCACAGTCAAGCCACTCTTCTATCTCAGGTGCGCCAAGCAGCTTGCCATCCTTGATCATCAGCTTGAAAACTTCTGGTAGATAGAACTCGCCCTTTACGCGCAGGTTCTGCTCAATGGAGCGGGCAATGTAATCCATAAAGCTGCGGCCGTCCTTGAGATAATAAAGACCGACCTGCGCCAGCTTGCTCACTGGCGCATCAGGCTTTTCAACCATATCAACAATAACATTGTCACGCATGACGTTTACACCGAAGCGCTGGTAGTCTTCGACTTCTTTTGAATAGATCAGCCCGTCAAGCCCTTCACAAAGCGTGTGGATACGGTTAAGATCAGTCACAAAAAGCGTGTCGTTGAAAACCACCAGCACATCGTCGCCCGCATTGATGCGCGGTGATGCCAGAGACACGGCGTGCGCCGGGCCAAGCAGCTCTTTCTGCTGAATATAAGTGGCATTGAGAGTCGGATAATGTTTTTCAACATAACGTTGAATAACCAGGCCGTTTTCATCGGTAATAATTATGAATTCATCGATTTTGAGGCGCTTCAGACCATCAATGACATGCTGCAACACGGTTTTGCCGGCAACACGCACAAGAGACTTCGGTTTGGTGAAGGTATGCGGTCTGAGACGGGTTCCCTTACCGGCGACCGGCAGAATAAGTTTCATAGTCTTCTCCCTATGCCTTCATAATCAAATCCCAGCTGCGCCATCTTCTTTGGTTCAAACAGGTTGCGCCCATCTATTATAACAGGATTTTTCAGCAATCCCTTGATTTTATCAAGGTCGGGACGTCTGAATTCGTTCCACTCAGTTACGATAACCAGAGCATCTGCACCTTCGAGCACGTCATATGACTTCTTGCCATAGCTTATCTTATCGCCAAAAATCTTGCGCGCCTCTTTGGCAGCTTCGGGGTCATAAGCCTTAACAGTGGCACCAGCTGCGAGCAACTGTTCAATCAGCACAATAGCCGGAGCTTCGCGCATATCGTCGGTGTTGGGCTTGAATGCCAGGCCCCAGACAGCAATGGTCCTGCCCTTAAAATCGTTACCAAAGCGCCGCACCAGCTTACTGAACAGCACTTTCTTCTGACGGTAATTTACTGCTTCGACCGCTTCGAGAATTTCGAGTTTATAAGAGTTCTGTTCACCTGTTTTGACCAGTGCCTGCACATCTTTGGGGAAACACGAACCGCCGTAGCCGGCGCCCGGAAAAATGAACGGGTAGCCAATTCGCGAATCAGAACCAATCCCCTGGCGAACCTGTGCAACATCAACGCCAAGGATCTCGCACAGGTTGGCGATGTCGTTCATGAACGATATTTTGGTGGCCAACATGGCATTGGCAGCATATTTGGTCATTTCTGCCGAAGCGATATCCATCACCAGAACAGGCTTGCCGGTTCTAACAAATGGCGAATAGAGTTCTTTCATCAGCTCACCAGTTCGCACATCATCGCAACCGACAACAACGCGGTCGGGCTTCATAAAATCGTCGATAGCATTGCCCTCTTTGAGAAATTCAGGATTGCTGACGACATCGAAGGGAATATTCTCGCCGCGAGCTGCCAGTTCTTCTTTGATTACTGCCTTAACCTTTTCGCCAGTTCCTACCGGAACGGTGGACTTGTCGACGATGATTTTATATTCGGTCATGCAACGGCCGATGCCTCGTGCTACCGCTATAACGTGCTGCAGATCTGCCGAACCGTCTTCTCCGGGGGGAGTCCCAACTGCAATAAACAGCAAAAGACACTTGGAAACAGCATCCTCAAGATTTGTTGTAAAAGAAAGTCGCTCTTCTTCTACATTGCGTTTAACCAGACCATCGAGTCCGGGCTCATAAATTGGAATAATACCGTTTTTAAGATCCTCTACCTTTTTAACATCGTTATCAACACAGATTACGTCGTTACCAGATTCAGCAAAGCAGGTTCCACTGACCAGGCCCACATAACCGGTGCCAATCATTGCTATTTTCATTTTTCTGATCCCTTTCTCTTTTTGCAGTTGAAATATGATAAATTGAAAGTCATAATACCATCTGAGCAAAAAAATTCAAGCTACGAGTTAATCACGCCATGATCAGAATATTGGATCGCTACATATTTACCCAGTTGATCGGGCCATTTTTGTTCGGCTTCTTTCTTTTCGTAACCATCATCGCCATCGATCCGATGATGTCGGCGCTGCAGAGCATCGTTAACGAAAACGTTAAATTAAGCGTCATGGGGCGCTGGTTTCTTAACCGCCTGCCGCAGGATATGATTTTCACCTTTCCGATGTCGGTACTCCTGGCGAATCTGCTGGTGTTCGGCCGCATGTCGAAAGACTCAGAAACAACAGCGCTGCGAGCCGGGGGCACCAATTTTTTCAGAATTCTGTTGCCGGTTATTGCTTTTGCTCTGCTGATTACTATTATCAGCTTCACATTCAACGAACTGGTTGTACCCGGCAGCAACGAACGGGCCCGCAACATCAGACGCCAGGAAATAATGCGCCTGATCGAACCGGAGGCCTCTGAAAACTCGATCATGCGCACCTCTGATGGTGCTTTTGCCTATGCTCGAAAAGTTTTTGAAAAGCGCGGGCAGATGGAAAAAGTACTGCTGGAATATTACAGCGACACCGGCGTTCTGACTAAGAGAATTTCGGCAGCGACTGCCGACTGGAACGGCGACGCGTGGATACTCAAGCATGCCGTCATTCAAGACTATACCCAGACTGCGGTTCCGGCACCCGAAAGCATGGCTGCAATCAGAATCGACACTATCGAGGAAACACCTGAAGATTTCGCCAGGCAGAGCAAGAAGCCGACAGAAATGAGCTACAATGAGCTTAAAGACCGAATAGAGGCATACGAGCGAGCGCAATTCATGGATACCACTGAGATGCGCGTCGGTCTGGCCATGAAAACGTCGTTGCCCTTTGCCAGCTTTTTCTTTGCGATAATCGGCGCCAGCTTTGGGCTTACCAACAACAGAAGCGGCGCATTCATCGGCTTTGGTGTTTCGATTCTCATTATTTTCGTCTATTATGTTCTTATGAGCTTTTTTTCTGCCCTTGGTAAATCCGGGCACATCCCACCTATGCTGGCGGCCTGGGCACAGAATATTATTTTCGCCTTTGCAGGATTCTACATTGTCAAAAGCATTAACGACTGAAAACAAAGCCAGGCTGAAAGCAGCTGGCATTTCGGTTTTAATATTGTTTCTGTTGTTGTCTGGTTCTGCCGCAGCAGAAGTATTCAGGCCGCTGCAGATATTGATGCCCGGTAATCTGGGCGGTAATCTGGCGACTCTTGACCGCAACCTGAAAGTTGAACCGGATCTGTGCTGGCGAGTCGTTGAACTGCTCGACTCATTCAGGAAGCTCAGAGACAAAGACAGTTTGGTTCTGGCGCCAGGAAACGATTCAAGCGTATATTCTGCGGCGAACTACCTTTTTCGCGGAGCGCTGGAGCGCGAACTGATTGGTCAATGCCGGCCGGACGCGCAGGGATTAAGCCCGGATGATCTTGAAATGTATGCCGATTCAGGCCTGACCAGGGAAATTCGTAGCCGGGTCTGGACCAACCATGAAACCATTGACCGCCAGACAATTTTTACCCCTTATCAAAAGCTTAAAATTGGCGAACAGAACATCTGGTATTTCAACTTTATCAGCCCTGAATATTGCAGCTATCTTCCGTTAAGCAACTGGGGAAATCTTGAGATCGACGG
>MFYY01000141.1:5410-24783 GCA_001787855.1 Candidatus Riflebacteria bacterium GWC2_50_8
GATATTACCATTTCGACCGCCTATCTCAACGAGAGCGCAATCAGGCAGCTTGCCGCTGAGCTGCAGCAACAGCCGGGCTGGCATATAATCGTTCAGATCCCGCCGGCAGGGTTGCGACCGCTGTTTTCTACAACAGTGCCACAACAGCGCGAAAACCTCTGGTTTATATCATTCGAAGACGGGCACCGCTATCTGCCGCTGATAAACATTTTCAGACGCAACAGCGGCACACCACGCATAAATCTGCGGCGCCTTCCCTTCAGCAAATCAGGCCGCCGGCTGGCAACAGAGTTATTCGACTCAGCCCGAGACAAATTAAAGCAAATGCTAACCCGGCCACTCAGAGTCATCAAGCCATCGTCACAAGCGACAACCACAGCATATCGCTTTGCCGGAAAAAAGTTCGCCAGGCTGATAATGCAAGCCAGCAACAGCGATGTAAGTTTTTTGCGAGTGCCCCAGATGCAACATCTTGTTGACAATGTAATATGTACCGGACATATTCTCGCTACAATGGAAAATGACCGCATTCACAGTTTCAGACTGTCTGGCAGAGAATTATTCGAACTTGCAGCCGCTATGGTTAAGGACTCAGACACTCAACCAACTGCTTTTGCCGGTTGCGAAATAACCTGGTTTGCCGGCCGGGTCAGTGACCTTAAAGTTTCCGGGCAATCATACAGCCCGGACAAAAACTATCTGGTCAGCACCACCGAAATGACATTGAACGATCAGGCTCTTAAGCATCTCAATATATACCGCAAAATGAGCGGGTATGAAGGCAACACTCTCTGGAAAGTCTGGAAAAACAACCTGAAGTCTCTTAGAATCAGCGACCAGCAGCTGATAGACTAACAAACTGAACTTTAATGGAAAGCTTATGAATATAAAATTGGGTCAATCTCTGACAAAACTTCTGACGATGCTGGTGCTGATTGTGGTTATTTTCAACACAGCGGTATCTGGAGCAGACGAAAAAAACTACACCCCGGATCCGGCCATCACCGCCAGAATTGCCGAAAATCCACAGCTCATTCATGAAAAATTGACTTCATCAATGAACAAACTGCTCGATAACCCGGCAACGCTCACCATTGAGATCACACCCTATTCCGCACCAGGAGATAAAGACTGTATTGAGGGCCGTTTTAAAAAGGTTGTCGTAAAAACCTCGCAGGGAAAGATCGAAAAACTCTTGCTGCACCAGGCCGACATTGAGTTCGAAAATGTACAGCTCGACACAAAAAAACTGCTCGAAGAAGACAAAATCGACCCGGTTTCGATGAAAAACATCAATATGGATGTCATCATCAGAGAAACCGATATGAACAGTTTTCTCGAAGCCAAAAGCAAAGATATCAAAGTAAACAATCCCAAAGTTAAGCTATTACCAGATACCATGGAACTGTCCGGCTCCACCAAATATGGCATGGTGAAGGTTGAATTCTGGGCAACCGGCAAGCTCTCTGTTGTAGAAGGAAGAGAAATTCATTTTCATGCCAATCGCATGAAGGTTAACCGCATGACCATGCCCAGATCTTTCGTTGGCATGATTATCAAAAAGATTAATCCGGTGCTGAACCTCGACAAATTTCCATTTAAGCTCAATCTTAAAGAGATCAAGATTAACCGCGGCGAAATGAATTTTACCAGTTACCGAAAGGGTTCTAAATAACACAAAGAAATACCTTTTGCATTCAAGCTTCCTGCTAAGTTACAATACAGCTGATCAAATTTACTGGAGGAAGTATGAAGAAACTACTGGTTATTCTTCTTGGTTTTTGTTTTGCTCTGCCGGCTTTTGCTGCAGGTGTTCGCGCCGTTAACAACGAGGCATGGCTGGATCATCTTGCACAGATGCAGGTAATCAGGCAGCAGATGCTCAGCCTGATCACTAGAGAAAATCCCACAGCTGATGACAAAGCAGTGTTGGAGTCTCTCAAGCTGGAATTCGATGCCAAAAAAGCAGAATGGGAGACCTATCTGCTCGAAGTTTCGCAGGGTCAGGAATCTGCAACAGCAGACGAAGCAATTGTAGAACCAGCTAAAAAGGCTGATCTTTGCAGCGACAAGGGTGATTGTCCAAGCAAAAAGGGACACAAAAAGCACGGTAAAAAGCACTGGGGCCGTCATGTTTGCGGCGAAGCCTGCAAAGATGGCTGCACTAAGCCCAAAGCAAAAGACTGCTGTGGCAGCGCCATGTGCAAAGAAGTAGGCAAATGCATCAGAGAAGCAAAAAAAGCGCATAAATCATGCAAAGGCTGCGCAAAAGAAGCTAAATGCGGCAAAGCAGCCCCCGAAGCCTGCGGCAAAGAGAACGTTAAACCTTGTGCAAAAGGCAAAGACTGTTGCCAGGTAACCGGCAAAGAATGCACTGATGCCAATTGCGGCAGCAGCAAAAAAGAATGCAACCCGGGCAAAAAACGCTGGGGTCGTCATGTGTGTGGCGAAGCCTGCAAAAACGGCTGCATTAAGCCCAAAATGGAAAAATGCTGCGGCAGTGCCATGTGCAAAGAAGTTGGCAAATGCATCAGAGACGCCAAAAAAGCTGCAAAAGCCTGCCCCAAAGGTGACAAATGCCATAAAGTAACAGGCATTAAATGCGAAACACCCTGCAAAGACTGCGTTGAATCAAGCAAGAAATAATGGCTGATACAGCCGGATTGTAGATTTAACAGCCCTTTTAAAAAGCGGTCTCAACTTATTGAGACCGCTTTTTTCGTGCCGATTTACACGAACAATTTTTCTACCTGAGCCGCCATAATAAAGTCATTTGCGTGCAGACCGTTTATTTTTGAAGTCTTGAACCTGACCCGGCAAAAGCCCCAACCGACGGTCAGAACCGGGTGGTGACCCATCTGTTCAGCCAGATCGCCAACTTTTACGGCAAAATTCATGGCGGCGACAAAGTTTTTAAAAACATACTTTCTGCCGATCGCACGCGCTTCATCCTCGAGTTCCCAGCCCGGCAGGTCGGTCAGATACTCCTCGCACTTCTCGCGAACAAGCGGCTTAAAATCAGAGCTGCATGGCACACATTTCGCAGTTTCGTTCATAGCGTACTCCTCGAGTCTAGAGCGGGTGATACCAGTCGCGACAGCTGCTGCACGGCAGACTTTCAGCGAATTTCATCTGCAGATGTTGCCGACGAAATGCTTCCGCTGCTGGCGATTTCCAGATCTGCCTTAATGTCTGTTCGTGAAGATTGCCAAGCACATGGGCACCCTCATAGTCGTAGGGACAGATAGTTACTGAGCCGTCGGCAAGAACGGTCGCCGACAAAAGAGCATGGCGACAGGGTCGCCGTTTGACCGGAGTAAAATCCACCTTTGAGGTACGCGAACCCTGTCTGCCGTATTCGGCTTCACCGAGAATCTGATACCATTGCACCGGTTCAGGAGGCATATCAAAAGGCCAGCGAAAAAAGTTTTCACGAAACACTGGTCTGGAGACCTGTTTCCAGTAACGGAGAAATGGCTGGAGATGAAATTCGCTATGCAGATGGCGCAACATCGAGATGCCGGTCTCGGGGAACCGATCTGGAAAAGCCTTTTTCTGTTCGCGCGCCAAGGCGAGAAACTGTTCGATGTTATCCCAGCTGCAGCCAGACCGAATCTGGTCAAAACCTTCTCTGGCCAGCGCATCAGTACTTATGCGCAGATGATCTAGCGCAAACCATGGAAAATCAGGTTCTTTTGGCAATTGCTGCAATGAAGTCTGCATAGTAACCGGAAACACGGCCAGTCTCTGGAGAATAGCCGCTATCTGTGGGTGCAGGAGGGGTTCTCCCATCCCGGACAGAACCCAGCTGACGTCATCACCGGCCGAAAACTCAGCAATAAGACTATTTGCCAGATCGGGCGGCAAATATTTACGCTCACGCTGCATGTTTTCATGAGGACAGTTAAAACAGGCCGCTCGGCAATCATTCGTTGGCTCCAGTTTGATTACCATCGGGGCATAACTGCAGTAATGGCTTTCCCAGTCAGAGTCTGCCAGCCAATTTTCATAAGAAAACGAACTGTTAAAAAAATTGCTGTATGAGACCGCGCTCATAACGTGCTGCAGGCGCTCTGAATTAAGACGTAGATCGGTGAAAATTCGCGGTCTGACACGCGGACAATGCCATGACCCAAGCTTAAAAGGGTAAAGAGGCTTTTTTAATGCCCAGGCAAAGCCACCGCGCGCCCACATCAGATCTTCGTGACTACGCCAGAGCCCGATCAACAGCTCGTGGCTGAAAATTGCCCAGCCAGCTCCCGGCACACGCTCATCGGCAAAGCAGGCATCCAGAGATTCTCGACGGTAAAGTTCCAGGCTACCGTAAACTTCGGGTGCCTCTACCAGAAGATTTGCCAGTGATATCAGAACAATTGTTTTCCAGCCGGTCTGTTCCTGGGTCAGCGCGAGAGCAGCGCCAATAAGCGTGTCATTACCGCTGTCGTCTTCGAGTCCCCAGCGCTGCTGCTGCAAAGAAATCGGCTTTTCAACAATTTTTTCAGACGAAAAAACGACCGGCTTGATTCCCAGAGATTGCGCCTGCTCAATAATGGGCGCATATTCGCTTTGATCTGGCACGGCAAGCGCAAATCCAGCAATTATTCCACGATCTTTAAAACGGCCATGCAATATCTGCAAAGCTGTCTGGCCCGCAGCAACAGTTCTGGCGAGGTCTATATTGCGACGGTACAGGTTTTTGAGACCGTCTACGTAAAATACGATACCCGTACTTATGGCTGGCTCCCTGAATAATTGTTTTTTTCTGGCAAAATACTATAACAGAAAGAACCCCAATAAAAAAAGTTTTGTCGCGGCAAGTGCTGGCTAAAAAAAACGAAGCAACCCTGAAAACCGGGTTGCTTCGCTACTCAAAAATCAGTACAAAACTGTATCAGGCATACATATCAACCATTTTGCCAAGCCCGGTAGCTTCGGCCTCAGAAACCTGCGCGGAATTGGCCAGTTTAACGATCTTTTCTGCGAGTTCGACATTAGCCTGCATGCTATCTTCGAGAACTTTCATCAGTTCAGCAGTACCAGTTCCACTTACTCCACTGATTCCTGACAAATCGATCACCTGCCTTTCTGCTTATACAGCAACGTTGAGCCGTGGGCGCGGCGGGGCTGCCGGCGCCGAGTTCTGATGTCTCTGCATCGCCATTTCCCAGGTATTGCGCAAATTCTGTATCAGAGGTTTTATTTCGAGCAGCGGAGCAACATCTTTTTTGATGTTGGCATCTCCAAGCTTCTCAAGAAAAAACACATACAGCCGTTCAAGATTTACAGCGATTTCTCCACCCTTTTCCTTGTCGAGAGCGGTCATCAATTCGGCAAATATAGCCTGAATGCGCAGCAACAGGTTGCTTATCTGCTCGATGTTCTTTTCTTCAAAGGCGATTTCAGCCTGACCAATGAATCTGAGAGCCCCGTCATAGAGCATTAAAATCAACGCTTCCGGTGAAGCGGTCTCGACCTGAGTTTTACGATAGGCAGCTTTCTGGTTGTAAGGGTTATTCATCGGGAAAGATCTCCCTCCAGACTGGATTTGGATTCATCTGCCCGGCCCAGCGAAGCTATTGCTCCTTCTAGAAGCGGCATCTGATATTCGTGAAAGCTCTCGAGTGCAGCAAAAAAGCTGACCACCTCTTTTATCCAGTCACCAACCGTGGCCCGTTGTGAAGCTTTCAAGTTGTTAAGCTCCATCGTATGGCGGGTTATAAACCTGGTCTGATGTATCGAAAACCAGGCAAAAATGTCTTTATGAATACAGATTTCGTCGTGCAGTTTCATTACGTCGTAATACTCGGCACTGGCTTTTCCAGACAACTGTGCCGGTAATTGTGCCGCGCAGGTATTGAGCAGACGGCGACAAACCGACACCGCTCTGCGCGCATCACTCTCATTGCGCCGAATTAATTTTCGATAATGCATCAGACGTTCCCGCAAAGCCTTGACATCAGCTTGAACCGGCCTGCTCAAGGCTTCATCGATTATGCTGCGCACCGGCACGGCGCAGTCGGCATATTTTTCAATCACTGCGGCAAGCGGCATTATTTCAACGTATTTATCGACCACGCCGCCTTCTGTTGCATTGATTATTTTGGCCGAAGTCTGCCGGAACTGATCTTCAAACCAGTCGCGATATAACTTCATGTTCTCGTCGGTATAAAGGATTTTTCCATCCTGGCGAACCAGTTTGTAACGCCCACGGGTGTTGATGTAATCTGCCGACTCATGTTCAATTGAAGTAAACGGATGAATTTTTTCAAACAGAATATCGTCAGAATAAGAACCACGCGCGTGCAATCGACCATCTTGAAACGAAAGATCAAGGCCTATAAACACAATAGGATCACAGCCCAGATTGCGAACCAGATCAAAAACCGTTGTCGCAATCGAACCCCAGCACACCAGCGTGCCAACTGGTTCGCGCAGATCCTTGCAGATCGTATGCAGGCCGCCACCAAAAGTCATCAACATTTTGGGGCCCTTGAAGCTGTTAAAAATATCGGGATGCGTCATTGGTTCAATTGCCAGCACCACATCGGTCTCATTTTCGACACCAACAAAATCAAGAGAGTTTTCGTAAGAAGGGTCGGCAGCACAGACAATATCCGGTTTAATGCCATTGGCTACCAGTTGTCTCAGAGCCGTATCCACGGCAACAATCGGAAACTTGCCCTTTATATCGCGAAGAAGGTGCATATTGCGATCAAGAGACGGGCCAGCAGCAACTATAATTGCCGGAACATTCTTGAATTGCCCAAAAAGTCGCGCGACACCGGGCAGAGAAAAACCGGCCGCCAGATTAGCAAAATAGTTTGAATGAAATTCGAAACCTGAATGCATAAGGGTCACCAGGTTACCCTTCGAGCGGTTGCACAAATATCTTATCTTCTCGACCACCCGTTCAAAGTATGCATTAAACCGGGTTTTAGCCGGTGGGTAATCGATAACTGCCAGTCGTTCAAGAACAGTCCAGTCGAGATTGGCGTTCCAGAAATCACCTATTTCATCGGGGTTCATGCCTACACACAGTGCCACCCCAGTGTCTGCAAGCAGACTGCTGATATCGCGCGCGTGCATGGCAGCGATAAAAACTGCGGGATCCGGTTCGACAACGAACAGCTGGGCACCGCCCACTCTCGTTTTGCACTGCTTCAGTATCTGCTCGGCCATATAGCCAAGACCAAAACCCAGCAGAAGAATGTGTGTCTGGCCATCGTAACCCGCTGCTACCTGCTTTTCCGCCTCTATTTCAGGATTATAACGGCTATGAAAAGTCAGCGGACTGGCACCCTCTTCTCGCAAAATCAGTGTTGGCTGACCGTTTTTAGCGCTTTCTATCTGGTATTTTTCAGGCGAAAAGCGTGGAGCGAAACCATTGACCAGATGAAAGGTCGCCGGGTGCCGCTTTAAAGCCGCAAGATTACGGTTGAATATTTCGCCCATGAACGTGCTCCTGTCAGGAACCGAGGATGGTTTTGATTAATACTTTACTATCCTGCAAAATTTCTGGAAATTCGTATTCGAGCAGGTCGGCGAGACCGACCCAGTCCTGGGCTTCCTGAGCAATCTGAACCTGGTTCATCTGCTCGCCCATTCTCTTCACAAGATTCTGCCGATCTCCTTCGAGCGAGGACTCCGCCATACTCGAAGCAAAAGCAAGATCAGCATTTTTGAGCATGGTAATCAGCCACTCGATACCGTCAACAAATTCGAGATAGCTATCCATGCCCTCTTTAACCTTACCTATACGCAAATCAGCAGCGACTTCGCCGGCCAGTTCCTCAAGATGCTGCAGACCTTCTTCTCCGTCTGCAAAAGCAGCGCGAATCATGTCCTGTGCTGTCGCTGTAAAGAATTCGATTTTATGGTAATCAAGAACATTCTGGCAGGAAATCTCAGAGACATCGTCGGCCGAATAACTCTTATCGTCTAAAACAATCTCTATGACAGTAGCGTTCGTGCCCTTAAGAGACTCTTCAACAGTGGTCAGCAGTTCGAGCACTGTCACGCCGGGAGCGAGGCCTTCGATATCAAGCTTGTTGTCGTTCAGTAAGATTTCCAAGATTTCACCTTCACGAATAGTTTTGTTAACAATAGATTACTTGCCACCAGTTAACTGTGAAAGCTGACTGGCAAATGCCGACGACTGTGACTGATAATTCGACATTGCAGTTTCAAGAGCCGCAAACTGCTTAAGCAGAGCCTCCTCGCGTGAAGCCAGGCGCTCCTCCTGGGTAGCTATCTGAGTATTAATCAGCGAAATCTGCTTTTCCATTTCGCTGTTTGAACTTGAAACACCTGAGCGCCCAACCCTTTTGGTCAACAAACCGTCAGACTTGGTAAACTCATTCAGAACACTCTTAAGACGGCGGGCAATGCCCATCTTGTTGGTATCGGTCGAATCCTGGTTAAACAAGGCGGCAATCTTGTCGGGGTTTGCCTTGAGCGCTGCCTCAAGATTTTCGGGGCTCGAAACTTGCAAAGTCCCTACCATCGTATCTTTATAGCTTGAGCCTACGGCTCCGGTAGTTATGCCAATATCTGAAAGACTGTCAAAAAGCTTGTCAACACCCGGAACAATCGACGACATTGCCAGACGCATCTGCGACCTGACGGTGCGCAACGTGCTGTCGCCAGAAAGCAGACCTACTTTGTAAGCCTCTTCATAAGCTGCCAGATCGCCTTCTGAAAGAGCACTTTTTTCGTCGTCAGTCAGTGCCGACAACTCCCAGTTGCGTTCTTCGTTCAGCTTGTTAAAAACAATCTGAGTAACCTCATTATAAGCATCGATAAAATCGGTAATCGCCTTGGTAGCGATCTCAGTATCGGCCTCGACATTTATCACGCTGCCGCTGGCACCCGTTACATCATAAATATTAAAGGTAACGCCATCAACCAGATCACTTATGGTATTGGACTGGCTGACCTGATCAGCACCACCAAAAACACCGTCAATACTGTAAATCGCATTTTGGCCGACATTCTGCGGAGCTGACTGAAGCCCCATGGCAGAAAGGAAATTGCTGGTGTCAGTCGACGAACCGATCGCAATTGCACGATTGCCGGTCTCTGTTGAAGTCAGTACAAACTTTCCGTTGGTTTTATCGTAATGTGCTTTAACGCCAACCTGGCTGTTACTGTTAATGGAACTGATAATCTGATCCATAGTCATGCTGGAGGCGCTGTTGATGTTGAATTTCACACCGTTTATGCTGAAGCTACCGGCGGTAACTGGTGTAGCAAACCCGGCACTGGCAAAAGGAGAAGAGGTTTTGACATCAGATATCGGCCGGGCACTTACGATGCTCGAACCGGTGTCAAGACCATTTACCGGACCAGTAGCGAGGCCCATGGCACCGCCCAGACCGCCGACTAGATCTTTAATCTCAAGGCTTACATCGGTGCCCTTATCACTGGTCTTAACGTTTACTTTGCCGGTTGAGGCATCATAGTAAGCTTCACCGATCCCGCTCACATTGCCAATCTTTTCTACTATATCGCTGAGAGTCTCACTTCCATCGTAAATGATATCGGTCGCCTGGCCATTAACCAGGACCCGCAGTGTGCCACCACCAGCAACTAATCCTGGGTCAATAGCATTTGTCCGCGAATCTGCCAGACTCAAACCCAGGTTGCTTGCGCTGGAAAGACTGGCAGCGGCCGCCTGACTGCCAGCCACGAGACCGGTAACATTCAAAAAGTTGCTGGTATCGGTAGACGAACCAATACCAATAGGAGCAGTACTACCATCTTTGCGGGTCAGAGAAATCAGATCAGTCTCTGAGTCGTAGGTGGCATTAAGGTTGGTCATCGCGGTAATACGCGAAAGAACGTTCTGAAGTGTGTCATTGGCAGGATCCAGATTGATCTGCACACCATCAACAGTGAAAGTACCGGCAGAAATATTCTGGGCAAAAGTTTCGGCACTGAGTTTTTCGCCTTTATCAAGCGCAGAAACCTTCATCATTGCCCCGAACAATTTTTCGGTAAAGTCAGCACCAGCATCATCGGTGATACTGAAGAAATTGCTGTCAGCAGAATTGGTATTGACCATCTGCAGCTTACCGCTGCCCTGGTCATAGCGAAATTCAACCAGACGATCGGCAGGATTGCCTGTAGCGACCCCACCTTTAACCAGGCTGTTTTTGCCATCTATTTCATTGTTAAGATACTTGATAAGATCTTCAACGCTGGTAGTAGGCGCCAGACCTGAAATATCAAATTCCTCAGGAACGCCAGTGCCCGCACGTTCAATGAAGAATTTTCCCTGGGTGATACCAAGGTCAGCGATAGTAGTTTCAAGTCCCGATCTGATGTTTGCTAATCCGGATTCGATGGCTGGCAGATCTTTATCAAGGTCGATCTGGCCGTCAGCATCAAACATTTTGGCAATTACCCCAGCCGGAGCAACATCAGCCACTTCCACAGTAAGCGTTGGGTCAAGCAGGTTAAATTTTACGCTGTTGTTGCGCGAATCATAACTGGCATTAAGCTTGCCTTTAAGCTCGGGCTTGTTGTTGATGCTGGCATTGATATTGGTGATCAGCTCATCAATCGTTGTGTCAGCAGTTGCCGCTGTTGATATGTTGTAGGTTCCTGAACCACCACCGACCACCCGCACTTCAAGATTATCCGGTGTTATTCCAAGCGCGCCAAGAGTGGTCGAAGAACCGCCAAGCGTCTTTGTGCTCGAAAGATTGTAACCAAGTTCAAGTGCGCCAGCGAGCTTTCCCTGCGAAGCAACTGTGGTTGCAGTGGCAACCTGGCTAACATGCATGGTATAGCTGCCTACCGCCGCAGCAGTGGTTGCGCTGGCGTTGACAACACGCGGGTCACTTGCGTCTACCTTCTTTGAGTTGAAAGTTCGGCTGAAGGTAAGGTCAGTAGCTTTGTTCTGCAACTCAAAAAGCTTGAGATTCACGTCCTGAAGCATGGTGCGCTGATAATCAAGAGTAGTGCGCTTGCGCTGCAGGCTGAATTTGTTAAAGCTTTCAGCTTTCATCATCTGTTCAATCAAAGATTGGGTGTCGAGCCCGGAAGAGAGCCCGCCCACCCAATTTCTGCTTACACTGCTTACCATATCAAGCCTCCTGACGCAAATCTGCCGTGCCGATTTTCTTTATTTATGCTTTTTTGTCGAAAATCAGACCCATGTAATCATCCATTTTCGCGACGAGATCGAGAACTTCCTCGTTCGGAATCTGCCGAATGACCTTGTCATTAGTAATATCAACTACCGATACCATTGTTCTATGCGTTGCATCATGAACCTGAAAGCGCAGTGATCTGTCAAAAATCACTGCAGTCTTATTAAGCTTATCGACAGCTTCTTTAAGTTCTTCCTGCGTTTTCTCGCGATTTTCCTTGGGCGACTCCAGCTGCTTTCGGTCCAATTCCTTGACCTGGCCAGCATCGCCGTTCTTTTCCACAGTAACAACAGGTGTGGGTTCCAGAACAGGTTTAATGTTACCAATTTCCATTTTCAGCCCCTCCTTTCTCCAGATTAAAAATTCTTACCAGAATATTCGACCAGTCGAAATGTTGGTACAGCAAAACATTCGACGACATTACCCAATATGAAATCAAAATCCGGCCGGACAGATAACCCAAAACGGTCGCCCCGTTCAACTTTCGGAAAATGCGACCGGCCCTCTGGCAATTCGCCAGCCAGGTGCCTTACGGCCAGATGTTCAAATACTACAGATTGTTTCACAAGATTCCTCCTTGAATCTTAAGAATTGCATCCATGCAATGGTTCACACGAAACAAAAAACACACAATTTCCCCTATCCTATTATATTTATCGACATGATTTACCAGGTCATTACCGCAACATATGACGTTTTATGACATCATAAGCAAGCCATGCCGAATTTTTCTATCTTTTCACTTTAATCAAGCCTTTTTTCTTTTAATATCACCGAATTAGGTTCAAAATTCCGGCAGCATTGGTGTTAGCCTGAGCCAGCATGGCGTTTGCAGACTGACTGACCACCTGATTACGGGTATATTCTATCATTTCCATTGCAACATCTGCATCTCTTATTCTTGATTCTGCTGCTGTACCGTTAACATGCATGTTGCGCAAATTTGTTATCGCATGTTCGAGGCGATTCTGAAAAGCACCCAGTTTTGAACGCTCAGACGACACCTTATCAATCGCCTTGTTGAGCTTACCAATCGCCAGTTCGGCTCCTTTAACCGTAGTCATATCGAGATTATCGACGCCCAACGCCCGCGCCGACATTTCCGAAAACGAAACTTTCATGGCTTCCATCTGGTTAGCGCCAATATGATACTGATTCTCGTTCTGCTGCACATGAAAATGAAAATTTGTGTCGCCAACCCCGCTTTTTGTACCGGCGCTCATGCCAAAGTAGCGCAGCATGCTTTCGCCCGCCGAAACGGTTGCATTCAGAGCCGTAATCGTAACCGCCTGCACGGTGACCATGCTTGAATAGGCGGTGCCGCCGGTTACGTTGTCCCGACCGATGCGAGTTGAAGTAAACATCATAGACCCTTCAACCTGATCTACTCTCACATTTACGCCGGCATCAGCAAAGTCTTTATTTGCTTTGTTCTTGAATTCTTCAAAGCTGATCATGTCAGCAACGCTTGCAACTCCCGGCACCGCCGCAATAGACTTGCAGATATTAACCAGTATTGTCTTCTGCCCGTCGCCGACTTCGAGTGTCGCCATCGTGCTCACCTCTATGCCAGGCTGATACTGGCTGAAACCCCAGGCCATGTTTTCGGCATTCTTGTAACTATCGACAAAGCCACTGTAAGTGCCATTCTGAAAACCCAGCACTGAAGAAGGCCCGGCAAATGTTATCTCGATACTGTTGCCAAAATTCGATGAAACAGAGACCGGGCGATGATAAGCCAGCCTGATCTCACCGTTAACCACCTGGGCAGACATTCCCGGCAAAGAACCGGCAGCAGTTGACTGAATCTGAACATTCAGGCTGCGTGCAATACCTTCAAGAGTGCTGTAGCCGCTGGCTATTGCCAGGCCGATCAATTGCCCGCCGGCTTCAACCATAAAACTCTCGGCTGACGACAGATATAAGCCCTGCTCAAGACCACGACTGCCGGCGATCTGTGCTGCCTGTGAGTCAAACTGCACATCTACGCCATTAAGCAGACCGGAAGCCCTGTCACAGTCAATCTGGGTAACTCTCGTCTGCTTATCCTTATCGATCAGCTGGACTTCGATGAGGTTGTCTTTAGCAGCGCGAGTCGTCGAAATGCCAAGCGCCCGCATCAGACTCTCATCGCCCGCCAGGCTCACGACGCCTTTTTCCCCAATGTAACCCGAAGTAATTTCAAGATAGCCACCAAGCCCGGCAGTCATTGTCTGAGCGCTGACCACAACGTTTACGACTGAATTATCCATACCAAGACCGTCATCTTTACTAAGCATGGCGCTCTGCAAACGCGAAGCAAATTCGTCGAGACTGGTATAGGCATCAATTACCATTTCAGCAGTGCGTGAATTGCCGTTTAGTGTTATAGTCTGCGGTTCTTCAAGTATAAACACACCGTTGCTGTCGTATAACTGCGCAATACTGAGCAGCATGGTGTCGCCCTGCGCCAACTCATTGCTGTCGCGCAGAGAGAATAAATGCGTAGTCTGCAGCTGAGCCGAACCGGCCTGCAACAATGCCAGGCTGACCTGGTAGTCACCGCCTTCAGGGACAGAACCAGTTACCAGACCACGGGCATAAGCGGAACTCGTGCTGATAGCTGCGTTTTGACTACCATCCAGCAACTTTTTCGTATTGAATTCAGTGTTGAAAGCGATACGATTAATGTCGTCACGAAGCTGCACGACCTCTTTCTGAATTTCGAGACGGTCGCGACTGGTCAGCGTATCATTTGACGCCTGAATGGCAAGCTCACGCATGCGGTGCAGAATACTGTGAGTCTCGTTGAGAGCACCTTCGGCCGACTGAATCATTGAGATTCCGTCCTGGGCGTTCATGGTGGCACGGGCAAGTCCGCGCACCTGGCGCCGCAGTTTTTCACTGATGGTCAAACCCGCTGCGTCATCGGCAGCGCGGTTTATTCTTAAGCCAGAACTCAGTTTTTCAACTGATTTTTCGAGTCTGTTCGACACCCCCAGCATCTGATGGTAAGAAGAGACCGCCGGGATATTATGATTAACTCTTAATGACATGCTGATTCCTCCTTGAATCTTTTGGTTTCGCGCTTCCTTGCGCGATTGGCTCACAGTCTTTCTGCGATTAAGTTGTCAGAAAACGAATCAGCTATCACCTCCTGGAATTTAGCAGAAAAAATAAATTTTCTGCCGTCATACTTAACGGCATCTTTCTGAATTTGTTTACCAAATCGGCATTGGTAAATTCATACTGCCGAACATTTTCGGCGTACATAAAAAAACCGCCGAAAGCCGGCGGCTCTTTTTTGCACTTTCAGGTTTGCGCCCGAAAGGCTAATTTTGTGGCGGCGCAGAGGGGCGAGTCCCCTCATGGCCGCCACAAAACCAGGCAGTTTACTTGAGCAACTGCAGCACTCCCTGCGGCACCATGTTGGCCTGGGCCAGCATAGCGGTGCCTGACTGCGAAATGATCTGGTTACGGGTGAACTCGATCATTTCAAGAGCAATGTCAGCATCTCTGATACGTGATTCAGAAGCGGTCAGATTGCTGTGTGTGTTACGCAGATTGTTGATCGCGAATTCAAGCCTATTCTGGAACGACCCCATCTTTGAGCGCTCAGCAGAAACCTTATCGATTGCCTTGTTAATCTTGCTCAGAGCACTCTGCGCACTCTTAACATTAGTCAGATCAATATTGGCTACGCCCAGAGCCTCAGCCGACATGTTCCCGATCGATATTGCCATTGTCTGGCCCTGATCAGCACCAATATGGAACTGCGGTGCATTATCGACCACGAACATCTTGAAGTTAGAATCACCGGAACCCTTGGCGGTACCTTCTGAGATACCAAGTTTATTGCTCAGATAAGCGACATCAGCAGCGGCACCAACCATGGTCAGAGTAACTACGCTGCTGTCAGTATCCAAGTCGTTATGTTTTGCACCCAGCAGGGTCGAAGTGAAAGCGATTGCCGAGCCAACCTGGTCAACCCGAAGATCAGTCTCAGAAGTATCAAAGTCGTCCATCAAATCTGCCTGAATATCGACGAAAGACACCATATCAGCTGTGGCTACAGCCGTTGTCATGGTTATTGCATACGAACCACCGACGACAGCACCCTGATTGACATTTATTGTAACCGCAGCGGCGCCTGCAACAGTGCTGTGCTGGCTCAGACCCCATTCGAGATCAGCAACGCTCTTCTGACCATCAACGAAACCACTGTAGGTTCCGAGCTCAAAGCCAAGTCTGGAAAGATCATCGTCAATGGTTACGACTTCAATCGTATTGGCAACTGTTGCAGAAAGTGAAGCCGGCTTTTCATAGCTTACCCTGAGCTCACCTTCTACTACCGAGGCGCTCAAGCCATCAACCGTGCCATCATCTTCAGCCTCCTGGTTTATCAATCTGGCAAGCCCTTCCATGCTCCAGAGGCCGGCAGCAATTGTAACCGTCAAAGCTGACGTACCTGCATTGAAAACCAGATTGCCGCCTGTGGTTATTCTGACGCCCTGCTCGAGTCCCTGCGTTCCAGCAATCTGAGCTGCCTGCGAATCGAATTTAAGATCGATTCCGCCCAGCAGTGATGATGCCACATTGCCTTCGGTGGTTATGGTTCGAACATTGCCGGAGTCATCTCGCAATTCAACCTTGACGCGATTTTCTACCGATTCCCTGGCAACATTAAGACCAAGAGCATCAATTACCTTCTGGTCAGAAGAAAACGACACCTCACCTGCTTCTCCAATGCTGCCAGAGGTTATCGAGAGGTAACCACCCAGCCCGGCAACCTGAGTCTGCACGGTATTAACGGTAGCAACTCTTGAATTATCGATGTCAAGACCACTGCTGCTGACCATTGCATTCTGTAAGGCGGCTGCCAGATTATCGAGACTCATCTGACCATCGAGAGCAACCGAAGCTGATTTACCATTTCCGGTTAAAGTTAGAGATTGAGCAGTCCCCAACACAAACATGCCATTGCTGTCGTAGAACTGCGCGATGCTTTGCAACTGGGTTCCGCCGTCAGCCAACGCACCAGTATCTTTGACTGTAAAGATCTGTGAACGCTGCAACTCGGCGATACCCCCACGCAGAAGTTCAAGGGACACATCATAGTTCCCGCCCGCGCCAGCAACGCTTCCATTTATCAGCCCCTGCACAGAATTTGAACTGGCACTGATTGAAGCCGTCTGACTGCCATCAAGAAGCTTCTTGGTATTGAACTCAGTATTGCGCGATATTCTATCAAGATCGAACTTGAGCTGATTGACCTCTTTCTGAATTTCGAGCCGGTCATTACTGGTCAGAGTGTCGTTGCTCGCCTGAATTGCCAGCTCACGCATTCTCTGAAGAATGCTGTGCGACTCTCCCAGTGCGCCTTCGGCGGTCTGGAGCAGGGAAATACCGTCCTGAGCATTTAATGCCGCTCTGCTCAGACCTCTGATCTGTCGGCGCATTTTTTCGCTGATGGCAAGGCCAGCAGCATCATCAGCGGCGCTGTTGATGCGCAGACCTGAGCTCAGCTTCTGAATCGACTTTTCAAGTCGAGACGAGGTTTGGTTCACAGCACCGTAGGTGCTGATAGATAACACATTCTGATTTATTCTTAGTGTCATATTGATTCCTCCATGAATCAAGAGTTAGATTGCGCATCCTGCGCTAATCGTCGATTACATTTGCTTACCGGAAAGCCTCTTTTCTGCAGAGTTCCCGGCAACCAATTCTTAAGTTTTACTGCAAAGCTTATTCAGCTATTATGCAAGAAGCTGCAACACTCCCTGAGGAACCATGTTGGCCTGAGCCAGCATGGCGGTGCCGGACTGCGAAATGATCTGGTTGCGGGTGAATTCAATCATTTCAAGAGCTATGTCAGCATCTCTGATGCGCGATTCAGACGCGGTCAGATTGCTGTGTGTATTACGCAGATTGTTGATTGCGAACTCAAGCCGATTCTGGAAAGCACCCATCTTGGAGCGCTCAGCCGAAACCTTGTCGATCGCTTTATTGATCTTGGACAGAGCACTCTGCGCACCCTTGATGTTGGTCAGATCGATATTGGCGACACCCAGAGATTTTGAAGTCATGTTGCTGAAAGCAACATCAATCGTCTGTCCCTGGTCGGCACCAATTTGAAACTGCGGCGAGGAGTCGACAACAAACATCTTGAAGTTGCTGTCGCCAGAACCCTTGACAGTACCTTCATTTATTCCAAGCTTATTCTCAAAGACTGCGGAAGAAGCGCCGCTGAAAGCAAAAGTCACCATGCTGCTGAGGGCATCTGTATCGTTATGCAGTTTGCCAACAAGCGTCGAAGTAAATGCCAGCGCAGAACCCACCTGGTCAAGGCGCACATTGACAGTCATAGCTTTAAACTCATCGTTCGCAGCCTTCTGGAAGTCAACGAAAGAGATCATATCAGCAGAGGCAACAGTAGTAACTATGGTTACTACAACCGAAATCTCAGCAATACCATCTCCCACAATGAAGCTGACTTCTGCGCCCGCCGCCGCAGTTTTAACATACTGACTCATGCCCCACTCGACAAAGGCCGTATCCTTATTGGCGTCCACAAAGCCGCTGTAAGTTCCAGCAACCAGACCAATACGATCTGCATCGCCGGACAAGCCACTTATCTTAATAGTACTGGCAATACTTACGGCAGCGGTTGCCGACTTTTCAAAGCTGATCCTGATTTCGCCTTCGACAACAGAAGCATTCAACCCGACAGCGGTGACAGTTTCAATCTCGTCATTGATCTGCCTTGCCAGACCTTCCATGCTCCACAAACCCGAACTAACTTCAACGGTAACTGAGAAACCACCGGCACTTATGACGAATTCCGAAGCAGTTGCTATCAGCAAACCCTGTTCCAGGCCCTGAGTGCCCGCAATCTGTGCAGCCTGCGAAGTGAATTCAAGATCTATTCCGTTAAGTAACGAAGCAGCAACCGTTCCTTCAACATTTGCTGTTCGAACATTGCCCTGATCATCATGCACTTCGACCGCAACACGATTGTCAACAGCCTCGCGACTGACATTTACACCCATGGCATCGAGTATTTTCTGATCAGCAGACATAGAAATGCTACCAGCCTCACCTATGCTGCCCGAAATTATCTGCAGGTAACCACCCATGCCGGCAACC
This sequence comes from Candidatus Riflebacteria bacterium GWC2_50_8, assembly GCA_001787855.1. Classification (GTDB taxonomy): domain Bacteria; phylum Muiribacteriota; class Ozemobacteria; order Ozemobacterales; family Ozemobacteraceae; genus Rifleibacterium. The sequence continues at coordinate 23,692 of MFYY01000141.1, forward strand.
TGACTCTGCACGGTATTGATTGTTGCTACGCGTGAATTCTGAAGCGCCAGACCACTCTTGCTGACCATGGCGTTCTGCAATGCCGCCGCCAGATTATCGAGAGTCATCTGACCATCCAGGTTTACGGAAGCGGTATTGCCATTGCCGGTCAGAGTAACAGCCTGGGGCGTATCAAGAACGAACACACCGTTGGAATCATAGAACTGGGCGATACTCTGCAATTGAGTACCACCGTCTGCCAGACCTTCTGAATCCTTGAGTGAGAAAATCTGTGAGCGTTGCATTTCGGCGATACCGCCGCGCAATAGTTCGAGCGAAACATCGTAGTTGCCACCGGTGCCGCTTGCGCTGCCATTGACCAGTCCGCTGACCGAATTTGAGCTGGCACTGATCAACGCTGTCTGACTTCCATCAAGCAGCTTTTTGGTGTTGAACTCGGTGTTTTTGGCAATTCGGTCGAGATCCAGCTTGAGCTGGTTGACCTCTTTCTGAATTTCGAGGCGGTCGTTGCTGGTAAGAGTGTCATTCGACGCCTGGATAGCCAGTTCACGCATTCTCTGCAGAATACTGTGTGACTCGCCAAGCGCCCCTTCAGCAGTCTGGATCATTGAGATGCCATCCTGCGCGTTGAGAACTGCCCGGCTCAATCCACGAATCTGCCGACGCATTTTTTCGCTGATAGCGAGTCCGGCAGCATCATCAGCAGCACTGTTGATGCGCAGACCTGAGCTCAGTTTCTGAATCGACTTTTCAAGTCGAGACGCGGTTTGACTTACAGCACCATAGGTACTGATTGAAAGCACATTCTGATTAATTCTAAGACTCATAATGATTCCTCCATGAATCAAAAATTAGATTGCGCATCCCTGCGCATATAAAACTCAGGTATCAGTTCGCCAGACTGGTCCCCCTTTCACGTGGACTCTCCTTAATTTGTTATGCAATTATGAATACTCTGTTTATTTTGCCAGTCCGGCTTTGCCAGATTGGCAAAGCTGGACGGTTAATTCATTATCAGCCAAGAAGTTGCAACACTCCCTGTGGCACCATATTGGCCTGAGCCAGCATGGCGGTGCCGGATTGCGAAATTAT
>MFYY01000142.1:0-4580 GCA_001787855.1 Candidatus Riflebacteria bacterium GWC2_50_8
AGACATCGATGCAGTCTGAGCTTAAAGTTAAGCTCAGCTTCAACACCAGAGAGATTGAGGAAGGAGCTGACGGCGACGTCAAGCTTGAGCGCGACCTCGATCTGATGCTGCGTATGATCAGCAAGGACGAGAAGGAATACGCAACTCTCAAAGCCCGCTACGAAAAGATGCTGAAACTAGCTCAGACCAATGTTGTAGAAGGTGCAAGCGAAGCCAGAGTAAACTCGCAATCGGCAGAGGCAGTTCAAACGCCTGAAACAGCCGAGGTCGCAGAAGAAATTCCGCAGAATGGCAAACCGATGACGCTGGCGCAGATGATCGCAGTTCAGGAAAGCCGCACCACCATGCAGCTTGACCTGAAGTTTAAGCAGACAACTACCGCTGAAGGCCGCATTGGCATTACCCTCGAAGAACTTGGCATCAAGAAGGTCGATCCACTGGTACTCGATCTTTCCGGAGAAGGCATCAATCTTACCGAAGCCGGAAAAGGTGCGATATTCGACGTTACTGCCGACGGCAAACTCGACAGCACCGCCTGGGTGCGCGGCAACACCGCCATGCTGGTCTATGACCGCAACGGCAATGGCGTTATCGATAACGGCAAAGAGCTTTTTGGCGACCAAAATGGCGCGGACAACGGTTTTGCCGAACTGGCAAAATACGACAGCAATGCTGACAAAAAGATAAACTTTCTCGACCCGGTATTCAAGGCACTCAAGCTGTACCGAGACCTGAACGGTGATGGCAAAATAGAAAAAAAAGAATTACAGACTTTGCCAGAACTCGGCATCAAAGCGCTTAACCTTAACTTCATGCGCACCAATGCTGATATCAACGGCAACTCACTGGTGCTCTCGGGAGACTTTGAACGCGAAGACGGTTCTACCGGGCAACTGGCCGATGTTCTGCTTGGCTACCGCAAAGTCTGACGCCACAAAACTCCTGTAAACACTGAACTGACTGTCATTGCTGGCGTTCAGTAACGAAAACCGCAGTGACAGTTAGCGCAGACTCCTTCGGCAACTTTGTATTCAAATTATAGTCCGGCAAAACTTAAATGATTATAGCTGGAGCAAGGCTGCAGGTATCCTGACTAACTCAGCATTACAACGAGTGTGACGATAAAAACTACTATTGCGCAAAAAAAAATCAGCGAGGCAATTGTTGGCAGCCCGAATTCGCTGACGACATCGCTCCAGTTCCAGTCGCGGTATTCAAATACCGGGTGCGCGCCAGCAATGGCAACTTGAACGGTTTTCTGGTTCTCACCGGGAAAGTATTCGCAGCCGACAACAGCCGCGAGCTTTTCGGCCAGTCGATTGCTTTCAAACACTGACTTGGCAGTGGCTTCAGCGACGCCGACGAGACGACCTGATTTAAGCAGCATAGCAACCTGGTATTCCCACCAGGTCTGAACTCGCGCGCGATTATGTATGCCCTTTACGGTAAACGCCGCCACTTCGTCAAACCGGCAGAAATGCGTGCGTCTTTGCCAGAATCCGAGCATGATTACCTGCAAAACTTGCGCGTGTTCGACTTCGAATTCAAAACCGGTAGTCAGATTAAAACCCATCCAGGCAAAAAACACCATGAAAGTAAGTGCAGAAAGCAGCATTAATGCGGCATCACCGCCGCCACCGATTGCCAACCACACTGCGGCTATAACGCTGGTTAAAAACGCCACAAAGACTATGGGAAAAATAAAACCCGCGAACTTTGACCGATACTGGCAGGTTATTGGCATGACCCGAACCAGCGAAACTCATTCAGCGCTGTCATCAGTGCCGCCAACGAGTTTCTGCCAGTGGGCAAGCGCTTCATCACCCATGAGCTGCACCTGCTGATATCCATCTTTGGTGAGCACCCGACCTTCACTGGTCATGATGATCATCTGCGGAATTTCAGATACGGCAAAATGTTCTTTCATAGCCAGGCGAGCGCTGCTTTCATAGGGTATCGCCGCCCAGGCCATGCCATAATCTTTCATATAAGCATGCATGTCGTTGCTGTTATTGTCGAAACCAACCAGAACCACTTCGAACACTTCGCTGTGCTTATCGCGAAATGGAACGAGAATGCGCGAAAAGGCAGCGCAGCCACGGCACCAGCTTGCTGAAAAATACAGACCGATAATTTTGCCTTCGAGGTTTTCAAGAGCGTATTCCTGCTGATCCGCATCGATCAGACCATCTGGAAATGTCTGTTCCAGATAACCCGCAGAACTTTCACCGGCAGAAAAAACCGGGCTGAAAGCTAGAATAAAAAGGGCCAGCAGAGCATAAAATGCACGAGATTTAAGTTTCATGATCAGTATTCCTTATTGTCAGTGTTATAAAATAATACTAACAGACCGCGCGGCAGAGGTCAATAGTCATCTGACTCGTCGTCTTCGTTATCATCATCTTCTTCAGACTCAAGAAGCTCCGGCGGGATCTCGCCAAGCGCCAGATCAGGGCTTTTGGCAATCAGGTTTATCGCCTCTTCCTCGTCATCTGCATAAACAAAAACCCTTGGAAAACTACGTTCAAGAATGTTTCCGCCACCAAATATGTTGCCCAGAGCACCAGGAGCGTCTACGGGAGGTCGAAACTGGAAGCAGATCTCATGTTTATTGAGCAGTTCCTGGACCTTTACCAGCAAGGCCATGTCTTCTGATTCAATCAGTACAACAGCCTCATCATCAGGAATTTCAGTGTAATACTCCAGCTCGTTGATCAGTTCAGCGGCGACGTCGGGTATGAGACCTTCGTCAGATGAGTTTTCCGGCGGTTTTTCAAGAAACACGTAGGTATCGTCACGCAGAACCGCCCTGATCATCTTCATTCCACATTTCGGGCAGCGCACAGAATCAAGCTCCGCTTCGATCTGGCAAGCGACACAAAGCTTAAACTCACCTGTCACCTGTTCGGTAATATTCTCAAGATCAGCCACCAGATTGACCTGGCAATTGCTGCATTCTGTAAAACCTTCACGGAATTCGCCCTTACATATCGGACAATACATGACATTAACCTTCCAGCTTAAATTTTCACATTTATTTTAACCCGGTGTGAAAAATAATACCAGATGCCGCATAAAATATCGGTACCGGAAGAATGCCCCCATCCCATCAACTTCACCAGCTCTGCAGCGCCGACCTGTCGTTGCGTCATATCTGCGGCAAACTGCTCGAACTGCCTTGAAGAATGACCATTCGCAGCAAATCGATATTGTTGCACTGCCTGCCGGGTAGTTCTGTTTGCCGCCCGCTCACACAGATCTCCAGGACGCACAAGCTGGTTAAATCCGTAGAAGCGGTCAATCAGAAGCATCGCCGCGAGAAAATCATCAAATGACGGCGTCAGGCCCTCGCCAACACCGAAATATCCAGCAAACTTTGCAAGATCTGACTCGCCTGCAGCAAGTAGTTCGGCGGCTCCACACAAAGAATCCGGTGGCCGGTTGCGCTGCAAAACCATGTCATGCACCGGCGATGATCGCCCGAAAAGTTCGAGGTTGCGATAAAGGTGACGCATATTGCGCTGCAATAATGCGCGGTCAATTTGTGCTGGCCGATTAACCCGCTCTAACAAAGGTGTTGCCAGCAGATTATAAGGACCGGCAATCAGCCGCTCAGCCTGAATCGAAACATGCCAGCCTTCTTGCGCTTCATCGATAAGACCTGCCGGCAGCAGAACCGAAAGAGGCGTCATTGCCTGCTGATTCGCGGTGAAGTGCAGTATGCCGCCTGGCACCTCGGCATCAAAAGACGATGAGAATTTGTGTGAAATCCGTGCTTCAACAGGCAATTCCAGATATTGCCGGAGATCATCCCGATAGCAGAATTTGCTGTCAGCCGGGATCATCTCAACCAGTAGTCGAGGAACTCAACTACAGCTGCCACCTGCATACCGCAGGCTGTTTCGTCAGACAGCACCAGTCCTGAAAATCCAGACTGCATGGCATCATAAAGCTGTACAACCTCGGCACGCGAAGGAAAAGCATTTACAACCATTGATCCCAGAACTTCGCCAGCGATTAGCGCAGGCTTGTGCAATTTTGGAATCGCCTCTACAAAAAGACTTTGCAGACGCCCGAGCTCTTTTAAGCCAGCCTCGGCGCCAAGGTCACCACGACACAACCACAATTCATCAAACTTCTCGGCAATCCGCTCAAGATGTTGCAGAGCCTGGCGTTGCTCGATCTTGGCAATCAGCCTGGCACCGCCGACAAGCGGCATGAACAGAGAGCTTTCCTGCCCGTCTGCAACAAAAGAAACTGCATACGCAACGTTGGCAAAAGCCTTGCTGCACTCAATTGCCCGAAGATCCCCATCGGTTACCCGCGCCAGCTCAAAAACACGGTCGGGTGAGTTAATACCCTTGCCCGAGCTTAAAGCTCCGTTCTGCACCACCTCGGCCTGTAGATAATCACTGCCCTTACCGACGATGCGAAGCACAACCTTGCGATCGTTTAAAAAAAGTTCGTCGCCAGGCGATGTCTGGGCAAAAACACTCTCTGAAGGCACTGGTATGCGCTCGCAACCATCTGAAGATTCGCCGAGAAAAAGTTCAACTCGCGTTGGCAGCGCCGAAACTGCC
>MFYY01000142.1:4621-4972 GCA_001787855.1 Candidatus Riflebacteria bacterium GWC2_50_8
TCCGCTGCCGTAATTCCTGCAAGCGTTTCAGCCAGATAAAAAGCTTGTCACCGCCGAGATGTGCGACGTTGAGCCGGAACCCGTCAGCCACCATCGCCATTTTTTCAAGCAGTAAATCAGACTCACATGATGGGCCACAGGTAAAAACTGTCTTAAACACACTAACCACGGCCCTTAAGAACAAGCAAAGTGAAATCGTCCTTAAAGCTGACTCCGGATGCAAAAGACCTGGCTGCTCCAAATATCTCTGTGGCAGCTTCTTCAGCTGAATGCGAGCAGATCTTTGAAAAATCGTGCAACAGCCTGCCTTCGCCATAAAAAGACCCATCGGAAGCAACGCATTCCGTTAGT
>MFYY01000142.1:4985-6030 GCA_001787855.1 Candidatus Riflebacteria bacterium GWC2_50_8
TTCTTCAAAGCCGAGGCCAAGCATCGGGTCATGGCGATCGACAAATTCAGGCGCGGATCCACGCGGGGTAAGCAAAGGAAAGGGATGGCCTGCATTGCAGAAAGTAAAACTCTGCCGGTTAAGGTCTACCACACCGTAAATTATCGTAAAAAAACTGCCGAACCTGGAAAACGGGAACTCCTTTTCGAGAGCATCCAGAACTTTTTTCGGACTGAAGAGATCTACGCCAGAAGACGGTTTGAGATACTGAGCGACCGAAACGGTGATCATTGCGGCACGGGGCCCATGCCCGGCAACATCGAGCACATAGCACCCCCATCGCGTATCATCAAGAGCCTGCAGACCGACAATGTCTCCGCCAACCTCATCGCAAGGCTGAAATTTCCATGCCGCTTCCATAACTGTCGACTCAGGCAGATTACCAGGCAAAAGTGTTTGCTGAATTGCAGCTGCTGCGATCAGCTCATCGCGTAACTGCTCATGCAGGTTTCTTATACGCTTCTCGGCGTTGGCATATCGCAATACCAGCCTCTTGAGCAATTCACTCTCTTGTCTGAGGTCACTCAAATCGGTCCACATCTCAAGCATCTGCTGGCGCACCATGCTGTCCTGATTCAGCAGAAAGTGATCTGGCCTTATCAACTCACTGGGAAATGGCTTGATACGCATCAGCATTTACCTCTCTTCTGGCGAAAGATTATCGATACCGATATCGTCCAGCTTCATAAGGTTGTCAAGCAGCATCAGCGCACTACGACGGTCTAGAATACTGCCATGCTGCGAGGCGACCATCTCAAAAGGCAGATCTTTCAGCTTGGCCAGACCATAGCGCAGCGCCTTTGAGGAAGGCATGATATTTCTATGAAAATCGCAATAGCCGTTTACGCGACATGAGACTCCTTTGGCTGCACATATTATGCAGGGAGTCTGGCCAGCACAGCCCTCGGGAAAAGAATAAAACAGCGACCAGTTTTTGTCATAGGTACCAAAAATATCACCCGAGAAGAGAATTTTGCTTCTGCTGTCAAAAATGGTAAAACTCCCG
>MFYY01000143.1:0-18852 GCA_001787855.1 Candidatus Riflebacteria bacterium GWC2_50_8
GGAAGAATACATTCCTTTTTAGCGATGGATCCTTGATTATGCAGATTGTCTGCGCATGATGTGTAGAGCTTTTGCCGCTGCCGGTAGTGTAATGGTAGTCGGCGACGCTTACTTCGACCTCGTTTTTCTCGCCGCGCAGATAGTTGATGACGCGCTGCGAATGCCCACGTGAAAACAGGTTGAAGTGGGCGTAATTGTTGCGCAGGCTGCCAGCTTTCTCCTGATATTCAAAGCCCATGCGCTCAGCAATCGCCCGCATCGCCTCAGCGCGCTTTTGGGCGGCATAATACGAATACGCCACTATCACGACGAATAACATTAGGAATCCGCCAATCATCAGAAAAGGAATGTATTCTTCCATGTTGTCACTCTCCGAAAAATCATTCTATTTAACAACAATACGCTTTGCATTATACAGATATGTTACTGTTCTCTGCAAACATATGTGACAATCTCAATTTTGGCTTGTGGCGTTGTTTTGCTGACTGGTAAGTGCCAATGTTGATAATATTTACGTAAACGTCTAGACTATAGAGCATGAAAAATTTCTTTTATCGCAATCCTTTATATATGATTTTGGCAGTGATTTTCTGCCTGGTTGTCTACGTCATTTTTTCGATTTATAACCTGCCCAGGCCAAAAGGATTGCGGATTCAATCGCCGGTCTCAGCCTCTGTTAACAGCAGTTCCAGAACTATGAGTTCTGAAGCGAATCAAGTCGCTTATTCGCGATTGTCGCCGGCCTCTTTTTCTGAGACCTTTGGTCTTGATTTTTACCGGCAGGTTCAGGTTGCGCCGATAGCGAGCAAGCCGGTTGAAATTATTAAGCAGGCAGATAAGGTCGCCAAAATAGCTGTTGCCAGCAGTTCGCAAACAGTTAATCTTGCTGCTGCCGGTTATAAGCTGAAGGGTATCGTGATGGAGAAGGATGGTAACAGCACTGTCTTTGTATATGACCCTGATGTGAAAAAAGTTGTGATTGCACGTGAAAAGTCTGCTGATGCACTTCGAGTCGTTGAAGTATCTCTAAGAAGCGCCAGGCTTATGACTCCCCATGGTGAGGGCTTGCTCGAGCTGGATTCTGAAACAAAAACTGGCGGCAGTTTAAGCATGATAAAAGGAGCTCCCGCGCAAGGGTCTCCCGCGCCGGCGATTTCTCAGTCAGTAACCCGCACCAGCGCACAGGCGAGTCATCAGCAGTCAGTATCGGCTTCTGCAATCGCCGACATTATAAATGCCGGTCATTTTAATGTCAGTCAGAACCGTGGCAAATACAGTGTTGAAGTGAAAAAAATTCCAGACTCATTCGTTGGCTACGGACTGCTTTCGGGTGATCAGATTGTTGGTACAAATGGTCAGGACTTTCGACGTTCCCAGGATATAGCGCTTGAACTTGGGGAACTTGAGAAGCGCCCTGTTGCCTTGAAAATATTGCGCAAGGGAAAGGTTGTTCACCTGAGTCCGCCCCCTATGAAACCACCATTCGAAGAGAAGAAGCAGCCATAAAGAAATTGAAATATGTAGTTCTTGTTGCTTATGGTTTGTTTTTGTTTGCTTGAGCTGTTGAGAAAAAAAAATCAGGTGGGGTGAGTAATTTTTCTGGCGTTTTCTGTCTGTTTGGGTACATCCATTTCTTGAGTTATAATTTGAATAATTATCGGTTAAGGAAAATGCAATGCGCGTGAAATCTTATGTTATGCAGTTTGCGGGTTATGCTGCAGAATGCTTTTTACTGCTGTTTATTTTGTTGGCTGGCAGTGTTATGGCTCAGACAACTATCGTAGATGAACAGTCGGGTATGTTTAAGAAGCCTGCGCTGATACGAAATACCCCTTCATCGACAATTCCGGCCGCCAGAATCACCAGGCCCGATCGGGCAATAAATCGAAATCCAGGTATGCCGCCGGTAGTGCGGGTTGACCCGGCCAAACCCGCGACTTCATCTGCTGGATCAGACCTGAATAATGCCGAAATTATCGAGCCATCGGCAGGAAACCCTTCCGACGAAATAGCGATAAATTTTGAAGGTGTTGATCTGATGAGCCTGGTTCGCTACATCAGTCAGGAAACTGGGCGCGGGTTTATTGTTAATCAGGCTCTGCAGGGCGAAGCCACAATTATTTCACCGATAACGCTTACTCGTGAGGAAGCGCTGGCAATGCTCGAGTCAATTTTGCAGGCACGCGGCTATACTGCGGTGGCTTCCGGAAAAATGTATAAGATTGTTGCGCTAAGTGATGCCAAGGTTGCTGGTACTGAAACCCGGACTACTTCTGAACTCGGTGACCTGAAGGAAGACGACACTCTGGTTACTCAGATCGTGCCTCTTGAGAGAACCTCTGTTGAAGAGGCCAGCAAGCTCCTGCAGAATCTTCTGCCCAGGGATGCGTCGATGCTGTTGTTTGCTCCTTCCAACACAATAGTATTAACCGGCCGCTCAGGAAACATAAAGCGGGCTCTTGATGTCGTGAAGGAGCTCGAAAAGGGCTTGTTAAAACCAGGACTTGATATTGTCCCTCTCAAGTTCTCCCAGGCCGAAGACTTGAAAAGCCAGCTTGAAAAGATTATTTCTGACGGCGGGGTTGAGCGCGACGAAATCAGGGGTGGCGTCAGTTTTATTGCCGACAAGAGAAGCAACAGTCTGTTGATGTTGACATCGCCGGAGAATTTTGACCGTTTGAGAAGTCTTGTCGATCGGCTTGATACCGGAACAAACGATGCAAGACCCGAGCTGACCAGATTTTTCAGCCTGAAGTATGCCGATGAAAGTGAGACCGTCAAAGAAATCGAGAATATTCTTGGTTTCAGCGACCGCGATGCAATTAAGTCAGCCTCAGAAACAGTGGCAATAGAAACGACAAGGCTGGTGCCGATAAAGCGCACCAGGTCTATAATGGTGACGACCAGATCCGAAGAGATAATGACGCGTATCGAAAGTCTTCTTGTCTATCTTGATTCACCGCCGGCCAAAGATGCCAGCGATGTAAAAGTCATCAGAGTGCTGAATGCCGATGCAAAAACACTTGCCGAAACATTGTCGCGCCTCGTTCAGCAGCGCAGCCAGGCGGCCACTGGCGATAAAGCTGAATCGGTCAGTTTTGTTGCCGAAGAACATACTAATTCTGTTATTATGACCGGGCCTCCGCAACTTTTTGCTCACTACATAGCTATTCTTAATTCTCTTGATGTGATGAGGCATCAGATTCTCGTTGAGGTTTTGATTACCGAGGTCAGTGGCAACCTTACTCACAATCTGGGTGTTGAGTGGAACGTTTTTGACTACGATAGAGAAGGCTGGCGTGCCTTTGGTGGAACTGGTTACGACTTGAAGGGCAATCCGCTTACCAATACAGGTTTTCAGCTTGGGTTGATCAAAGAGGCCGTTGATAAAACGGCAATGGCGGCCGGTGATGTGAGCGAACTGTCAAAGATCAGGACAATGGTTAAGGCTTACCAGAATAATTCCAATTTCAAGATTCTGTCAGCACCGCAGATACTGACTACCGATAATGAAGAAGCTAAAATATCGGTAGGCGAAGTCGTCGCGCTTCCGCAGGGATTCACTCAGGATCGCGATACTGGCCGCTTTGACCTGACAAACTTCAAGTATGAAGATGTTGGTATTGTACTCAGCATTACTCCTAGAGTGAATTCCAATGACCTGGTAACTCTCAAGATCAATCAGGAAATAAAAAAGAGGCAGGAAGAAAACCTCTATGAATTCAATGTTCCGGTCATGACCAAACGGCAGATGGAAACAACGGTTACCGTGTCTAACCGGCGAACCATTGTCATCGGTGGTTTGATGCGTGAGGACAAAACCAAGGTAATCGAGAGAGTGCCATTGCTTTCGAGCATACCCTTTATTGGAGAAGTTTTTAAAAACCGCAGGAATGTTACCCAGAAAACGAACCTGCTTGTTTTTATAACTCCATACATTCTTTCAACACCAGAAGACCTTTTGAACCTGGAGAAAGAGCGTGCCGTTGTTCCTGAAGAAAAGCGTCTGGAAGCCATGCAGGAGCTTTCCGAACCGTTGCTCGACAATGAGAACAATCGGTTAAAAGCCAAACAGGAGCATTCTGAGCCGATACTCAATAATGAGAACAAGCGCCTGCGCGAAAAGGCTGAAAAAGTTTTTGAACGTCTGCGGGCGATTGATTAGGTCGTGTTCAGGATGCATCAATGAAGCGCTGGAAAAAAATTGGGGAAATCCTGATTGATAAAAAGCTGGTGAACGATTCGGATATTCTGGACGCTATTGCCCAGCAGGCGAAGGAGAAAAGCGGTCGCCGACTGGGTGAGATTTTACTGGAAAATGGTCTGATCGACGAAACGCAACTTTATGAATCTCTCGCCGAGCAATGGGGGCTTGAGTTTATCAGTCATATTGATCTGGCAGATGTCGACACTCGTTTGCTCGAAAAATTTCCGCTTGAGCACCTTCGCCGAATTCAGACGCTTCCCGTTTATCAGAGTGACGAAAAGGTTTTTGTGTTGTCAGCCGATCCATTCATACCCGGAGTAATTGAGGAGCTGAGCCGGCATTTTAAAAAAACCGTTAATATCGTTGTTTTGCCGCCGGTTCAGATACAGCACATTCTTAACGAAACCTATGGCCGAGGCAGAGACTCAAATGAGTTGATCGAAACGATTTCGATCGAAGATGGCTTTGATGAGGATCTTGGCAAGTTCCAGCTGGAAGACGTTCTTGAATCCGCCAACAAAGCTCCTGTCGTCAAGTTTGTCAATACGCTGATTTTTCAGGCCCTGCGCGAACGGGCTTCAGATATCCATCTCGAACTGTCACCGGATGCTTTTAAAATACGCTATCGGATAGACGGGGTACTGGTCAACCGGTTTTCACCGCCGCGTCGACTTCACGCATCTGTCACTTCCCGCATCAAAATCATGGCGGGGCTCGACATTGCTGAAAGAAGACTCCCGCAGGATGGTAAAATCAGGGTTCGTTTTGGTGACCGGGAAGTCGACATTCGCGTAAGTTCGGTGCCCTGCGCCCATGGCGAGCGGGTAGTCATGCGTCTGCTTGACCGTAAGAGCGAATTGCTTACTCTTGAACAGATGGGCCTGCCGGGCGACATTTTGCAGCAGTTTGACCGGCTTATCCACCGGCCTAACGGTATTTTTCTGGTTACCGGCCCTACCGGTTCGGGCAAAACCACAACTCTTTATGGGGCTATCATGCGTATTGTAAGCCCCGACGTAAATATCATTACTCTTGAAGATCCTGTTGAATACGAACTTACCGGTGCCAGTCAAATTCCTGTAAAGCCCAAGATCGGCTTTACATTTGCCTCTGGGTTAAGATCTATTTTGCGCCAGGACCCTGATGTCATACTTGTCGGCGAGATTAGAGATGCTGAAACGGCAGCGATGGCTATTCAGGCCAGTTTAACCGGTCACCTGGTATTTTCAACTCTGCATACAAATGATGCTGCTTCTGCCGCTGTAAGGCTCATGGATATGAATGTCGAGTCATATCTTGTCGCCTCGACATTGATTGGCGTGCTTGCCCAGCGGCTGGTACGCAAGCTATGTGCTGGTTGTGCCGTTAAAAACGAGCAGGGTATCTGGCAGGCCGATGGTTGTGCCGTATGTTCGCAAACAGGGTATAAAGGCAGAACTGGAGTCTATGAGCTTTTGAACGTCGATGAAGAAATGGCGGCACTTATTGGCCGCAGCGCAACTCTCGATGAAATAAGGGCCTCTGCCCGCAACAATGGTATGCGAACGCTTTATGAAGACGGCATGAGCAAGGTAGCACAGGGACAGACTTCGGCAACAGAAGTTGAGAGAGTCTGCTGGCAGGGGAACTGAAGATGCCATTATTCAGATATAGTGCCTATGATAAAAGTGGCGTTGAAACTTCAGGGGTTATTGACGCAGACGATGCTGCCGGCGCTCGTCAGGCTGTTAAACTTTCCGGGTTGGCGCCGTTTGAGATAGAACTGGCCGGGGAACAACAGGGGTTGCATTTTTCCCGGGGCTTCAGTCTGTCCGAACAGGCGCGCTTATCACGGCAGCTTGGCGCATTGCTTAAGGGCGGAGTCCCTTTAACCCGCGCACTCGCCGGTCTCGAGGTGCAGGAGGCCTGGCAGAGTCGTCGTCAAATTATTGTTCAGATTCGCGAAGGCGTCGAAAAAGGCCGCGATATCTCGACGGTCATCGGCGATATTGGCGCGATTTTTTCGCCGACCATGCTGGCTGTAATCAGGGTTGGCGAAACTACTGGCCGTCTCGATTTTGCTTTTGCGCAAATGGCATCTCATCTTGATCGCGAAATGGAGCATCGCCGACGACTGCTGGCGGCGATAGCTTACCCGGCGGTTACAGCGGTAATCTCTGTTGGAGTCCTGGCCTTTCTGATGGTATATTTGGTGCCAACAATAGCCAGAATGTTTGCCGACGTGCAAGGCGAGCTGCCATGGATAACCCAAATTCTTATTGCTTCAAGCAATTTCTTCAGCGAATACTGGTTGTACATTTCTATCAGTCTGCTGGTGCTTGTTGTATCAGCTCATTTTGCCTTGAAACTTGCTGCAATGCGCAGAAATTTTGAACTGCTGGAACTTGGCATTCCGATCTGGGGCCGGTTTTCTCAGGGTATGAAAATGGAAAGCTGGGCAAGAAACACTGGTATGATGGTTGAGTGCGGAGTAACTCTTCTTGAGTCGGTTAGAATACTGCGCGACAACAGTTCTTCGCTGCTGCAGCATGATGCGCTCACCAGTGTCGAAAAGTCGCTTGAACGCGGAACTTCGTTTTCCGAGGCTCTCGGCAGTTCTAATTTTTTTCCGGTCTTTCTTTTGCAGATGATAGAAGCAGGTGAAGCTTCTGGAGAGCTTCCTGCCATGCTGAAAGCTGTGGCTTCAGATCTTGAGGCTGATAACCGTGTGTTGACCGAATTGTTTCTGAATGTTCTCGAACCACTGTTGATAGTAATTATGGGCGGAGTAGTCGGGGCAATAATGGTGGGCGTTCTGTTGCCAATCTATGAAATGAACCGCTTCCTCTAGGGGTTTATTGGCAGCGGATTTTTGTTGTGGTAGACTTACAGCTGAGTAATTGATCTGGAGAGTTATATGAAAAATGGCCGCCAAGGTTTTACGCTTATTGAACTGCTCGTTGTTCTGATTATTCTCAGCCTGCTGGCTGGTCTGGTGTTGCCGCGCATGATGGGGCGCGCAGAAGAGGCTAAGCGGCAGACTGCTGAAATACAGATTCGCAGTCTCGAGAATGCCCTGGCGCTGTATTATGCCGATAATGGAAATTATCCGACTACCGAACAGACTCTCAAAGCTCTTGTTGTAAAGCCTTCTGGTGAACCTGTCCCGCCGAAATGGAAAGGGCCGTATCTCGAAAAGGGTATTCTGCCCAAAGACCCATGGGAAAAGGATTTTATCTATCTCTCACCAGGTATCAAGCTGCAGGAATTTGATCTGGTAAGCTATGGCAAAGACGGTGTTCAGGGCGGCGAAGGCGATTCTGCCGATATCGAAAACTGGAACATAGGAAGAAAGTAGCTCTGAAATCCTCCAGGAAGCTTTATAGAGAAGGTTTCACCCTTGTCGAACTGCTGATTGTTCTGGGCATATTATCAATGATGGCCGGGGTAGTATTGCCATCAGCCGCAGTGTTGTTGCAAAAATCCCGGCTGGAAACTCTTGTTTACCGGTGCTCAGTGCTTTGCCGCGAGGCTTTCGAGAGAGCTGTCTTTGCCGGACGTCAGTATCAGATTGTTCTGCAGGCAGGCGAGTTAAAAGTTTTTCGTCGCGAAGCTGATGAATGGCAGCTTGTCAACGATGTCTGGTTGCGAGCACCAGTCATTCCATCTGATTGCCAGCTTGATTGGCCGGCAGATGGCTGGACCGCTCTGCCTGAGGGCTATTGCGAGTCGCCACAGCTAAGATTTCATGATGTTCTGGCTAATCAGACGATTTTTATAAAGATCCGACCATATGATGCGCACTTTGTCAGAGAGTCGCAGCTGCCTGAAGATGCGGCAGGAAAACTATGACGCGAAGGCTTTGCTGCAGATCGAATGGCGTTACTCTTATCGAAATTCTTCTCTCCCTGGCCATTCTTACGCTGGTGACTGCTGCAATTTCAAGCGGAACGAATTATCTGACAAGAAGGCTGGTTCGGGCAAAAAATTCTGCAGTTGCCAGAAACCTGGCCTGGAAAAGGCTCGCTGAAGTCAAGTCGATGAAAATTGAGCCCGGACGTGAGTCCGGGGTTTTCGGGCATGAGTTTCCCGGGTATGGTTATTCAGAAGAAATCATTCAGGCAAAGGTGCAGAATCGCCCGGTATCAGGTTTATACAAATACAGCTTAACGGTTACCTGGCCGGAAGCCTGGCAGGAAGACAGTGTTTCTTTTTCAACCTTTATTGCAGATTACATTTATGCTGACCCCGACAACAAAGAATTAAAGGTTGCTGACGATGAGTAACTCAAGGCTGGCATGCCGTGCATTTACGCTGGTAGAAGTGCTGATTTCGCTGACGCTGCTCGGCATATTGTTCACTCTGCTCGGTGGCCTGCTTAGCGGAATGTCAAAGATTGCCCGCCTGGCCGACGATGATTCGGTGCGCAACCGGCAGATGAATTTTTGTTTTGAGCTGATTCGCAAAGAGCTTGGTGAGATGATTGTTGATCAGGGCCGCTTGGATTTTAATTTTATAGGTGGCGAAAATTTTGTGGCTTATACGACTACCCGGCCTGAACTTCTTGTAAAGAACAGTATTCCGGGCGGTGCCCGCCGGGTAGAATGGCGATATGATGCTGCAGAAAAAACGATGACCCGCTCAGCTTCGATGTTGATCGATGGCAAGCGTGAGGCAGCTCCGCCAGTTAGAACAACTTTTCTCGAAGGCCTGGCCGGTTTTGAAGTTTATTATTTTGATGGCGTGCAATGGCTCAGAATGACCGGAATTTCTGAGCTGGTTCCTCAGACATTGGCTATTGCAATAAGGTTTATCTTTGATTCACCAGAAAGCGACAACAAGCAGCAATTTTTTGAAAGTGCATTTTTACTGCCAAATGAAACATTCGTTAAAAAATAACCGGGCCGGCATGGCGCTTGTATCGGTGCTTCTTATGTCGGCATTGCTGATTGCGCTATACCTGAGGTTTTTAGACAACGCTGGTCTGCAGGTGCGCATAGATTCGCGTCAGGAGGCAGTTATGCAGACACGCTGGGCTGCCAGAGCCGGGGTTGAATACGCGATCGCCCTGTTGTTTCAGGATAAAGGTTTGGGCGACAGTTACGGTGAAAGCTGGAAGACGCTTACTGATGCGACGGCACAGGAACCCCTGATTTTTGGCGCCTGCAGCTGCACAGTTACCGTGACCGATGAGTCCGCCAAAGTGAATGTAAACAAGGCTGATGAAGCCTTTTTGGCGGCGCTGTTTGATTTTTATGAGCTTGGCATTATTGATAACAGCGCTTTAACCGGCGAATCAGAGCGAAGAGGGGCTGCTTCCCGGCTTTCCAGTCGTATCCTCGACTACATTGATGAAGATGATACGCCAAGAACGCTGGGCGCGGAATTCTCGACGTATGTGATGCATGGCTACGTTCCTCCACGCAATGGGCCAATGGTAGATATTCGCGAATTACTCGAAATTCCCGGGATCAGCAGTGATTTAATGGTTGCTTCCGGGACAAGGCCCGGGTTGCTCGATTTACTAACAGTTTATGGTGATGGCAAGATCAACATCAATACAGCTCTTGAAGGGGTGGTCCGCTGCGCGCAGGGACTTCCGGCTGATTACGATCATGAGCGCCGTGAAGATTACTTTTCCCAGCTGCTTGCGAAACGACCGTTTATGGAGCTGGCGGGCTTTACCAACTTTATTGTTGCGTTTGACTGGCAAATAAAAAAAGAATACACAAACAGGTTTATTACTCACGCTAACTGGTTTAAAATAAATACGCACGCGCAGCATGGGGAAGCTGAACGCTGGCTCGAAGCTCTGGTTAAACGAGATCGGCCAGGTCAGTGCCGGGTGGTAAGATATGTGGAGATCCCGTGAATAAACATTACAGAGTTGCTTTTGCCTCTGAATCTCTCAATTTGAGCTGGTTCCGCTTGTCTGAAAGCGATCTGGTTCCTGCGCCCGAAAATGATCTGCCCGGCGATCAGGATATTCTTGTTCTCCCATCATCTTCTGGCCTGCCTTTTCAAATCGAGCTTCCTTTTGGCGATTCTGAGAAAATCCGCAAGGTCGTGCCACAGTTTGTTGCTGACATTTACTCTGAAGTGAGTGAGACCTGGCTGTTTTCATGGGTTGCCAAAGCGGCCGCAGGCGGCGACGATAAGCCTCTCTGGAAAATCAGCGGCATCGCATTTCCGCCGGAATTTTCCCCGCAACGTCTTTGCCCGGATATCAGCTGGCGACTGGTAATTCCAGATGTTCTGCTGGTTGATTCTTCCGACAGGACCGCATTTCGGCTGGTAACTCCGGCAAATGAATTCGTCGCGGTTTTTCCTGAAAAAGACCTGATCGGGCGAATTATTCGTGATCAATCCATCCCATTAATGCCTGTTCTGGCGGCGCTAGGCATTGATGAGGTGCGTGACGTCAGCCTGGTTAAATCACCGCAAATTGTTTATGGCAAGCTCCCGGCGTTGCTTGATGATTCTGGTTTCCTGGATCTTTCCGGATGGCGGCAGGGAAAGCGTAGTGCAGCTTTGCGCTGGGCAGCAGGTTCTCTGGTGCTTCTATTTTTGGGCCTGGTTTTGACCGGTCATTTTTTTCTGTGGTTCGAATGCTATCTTTACGAAAGTGCTGCACAGCGAACATTTGCTTCTGTCAGTTCTGCTTTTTCACAGACTTTGCCAGGAGTCCCGATGATAGATGCGGTAAGCCAGCTTAGAAGAAAGATAACCGATGCAGAAAACAGCCTGAGAGAAGCCGGCACGCTGCCGAATATACGCTGGCTCGATATGATGAGCCTGCTCGAAGTTGCTGCCGATTCTGGCATCAAGATGCTTAAGGCGGGTGGGCGCGATAATGGTTTCCGGTTTCAGGGCGCAGCACCGGATTACACTTCTCTTGAGGCTTATAGAAACCGCATTGCAGCTGATGCCCGTGTTGAATCAGTTACCATGCCAGAATCGAGAAAAAGTGGCGCTGAGGTGATTTTTGTTCTGGAGGGCCGATGGAAAAACTGAAGCTCTGGTGGAAACAACGCTCATCTCGCGATCAGCGGGCAATGGTAATTCTTCTGCTTGTATTGCCGGCCGTCTTGTTCTGGTATCTGCTGACCATGCCTCTGCTGGAAAGGCGTGAAATTGCGCAAAGGGTTCTCGAAACCCGTCGTAATGAAGCCGCCGAAGTGCAGAAGCTTCTTCATGACTACTCTCTATTGCGCCAACAGGTTTCCGGCATTGAATTCAAAGCCTCAGCATCAGTTATTCCTGCTCTCGAAAATGCTTTCAGAAGCCTGCCGGCATCTGATACCCGGCCGGTGCTCAATCGCACCAATGTAACTATTTTCGGTCGCAACCAGCCGGCCGCTCATATCGTGATGGACCACGCCCAGCCCGGTGAATTCTGGCGGATACTTGAGGTTATTGCTTCAAGTGGTGTCTATCTCGCCGAATTTGAGGTTACCGCCTCTGAGAAACAGAATGAATTTAGCTCTACTCTCAAAGCATGGTCGCCCGAAAATTAAAGACCTCACAAAAATTTAATCATTAGCAAGCTTCTTGCTTTTTTGGATTTCGGGATGATAGAATTTCTTAGGTTATACAAATCAGACACACATTAACGATCTTTATCTTTTTTCAGGGGGGCCACGGTATTAGAAATTTGTCTGTTGTACTGTTCTTTTGAGATTGGTTCTGTTTTTTCTGTGTTTGAACTAAATATGGAGGTTAGGCGAATGATAGGTTCCCGTTTCCGCAAGTGTTGTTTTATTTTGCTTGCATTGATGTTGTTTTTACCCGTTGTGTCGGCTTTTGCTTACAACAATACGTTTAATTTGTCTGTGGTAAATGAAGGCGAATTACCAGTGGCTGGTGCGCAAGTATACGTATGGGACAAATACAATCCCTATGTTAATGTCACTGGCAATACTGACTCTTCTGGTAACGTGCAGCTGGTTCTGGGAGGACTCACTCCGACGGCTGACAACTTAACCAACCCCTCACCAAATGTCGGGATTCTGGTTATGCCTGACAACTCCGGCGGCTCGCGTTATGCTTTTGCCGTTGAGGAAATGTTGTTTTACAACCTTTTCAATGCTGACGCTACTGCTCCGTCTGAAAGCGTCATTGTGCATGAAGGCTGCCTCGTTCATGTTAAGCCGCAACTCAATGATGGCACAGCCGTAGTCCCAGGAATTGCAAATAGAATGCAGATATTCCTGCCGGGCGTTCCCTGGCAGGTTAAACTCCTCTATGCCAATGCTGGAGAAATAAGTGGAACAGTACCGTCATTTGATGTTGTCTGGCCCTATGAATCTCATATTAACGTTGAACTTCTGCCTGACAATAATTGGGGCATTCACACTGCTCCATATTTCTATAACTGGTTTAATCAGGGACTCCAGGTTGGATCTGAAGCCGAAGTTGATTTTGTAGTCAACCACGATCGTCAGACCAAGGGAGCCTTGCTGGTTAGTATTGCTGATACCGAAATTGCCAGCTCAGCCGTAAGGCTTCTGCATTATGGTTCAGATCAGACTATTAAATACCAGGGCAACGTTCCGGTTTATCTGCCCAAGGGCATTTACAACTTTAATTTTGCTCTGGTCAACAATGATGGCAGTTTTTACACCGCTTATGATTTTGGCACTTCTGGGCCGCCGCCGGCGATCTGGTCAGCGGTCGATCTCAACGGTACTTCTGCCACAAGTCCGGCTCAGAGAGAATATGTCGTTTCTGGTGGTCTCGCCCTTACTGTTAGCCTGCAGCTTGGTGCCGATCCAGCCGCTGGCGACGAAACTGCACTTGGCCAGTCACGGGTCGAAGTGCTCAAAAAAGTGTTAGTTAACGGTTTTGAGCAGTGGGTTCCGGCGCAGAGCAACCCGAACTCTCTCATGGTTGACGGCCTTATTAGCCCTTCTGGCGCTTCTATTAACTTTTTTCATCGCCTCGGCGATGGCACCTACAAGCTCCGCGTTTTCGACAACAGTTATAAACCCGGGGTAATTGATGGCGCCTCAGTTCCGGCAAAATGTTTCTCTTACATTACCGGACCTGAATTTGTTATTGCGAACGCGTCTACACAGGGGACTATCGCCCAAAACCTGGTTCTGCCACAAGCTGCTGCAGTAGTTGCTAATATTGCTGTCACAAACCCGGCTGCCAATGGATATCTGATGGATCCAACTGTGGCTTACCTCAGTGAATACAAGCTCTGGGTTAATGACTCCTATACCTGGGATTCAGTAAACAAGAGAATTTTCATTCCATTTGCACGTGTCGATAAACCAGTTGTAATCAGGGCGGATTATGATGATGACACCACTTCAAGCGAAAATGCGCCTGTTATCAAATTGTGGGCGCCGATTAACGCTTCAGCAGGCATAACCATAGTTCAGAATCTGAATCTGGATCTGGCTCTTTTTACTTCAGTAACTGAAGCTCTTCAGGTGCAGGCTGACTTGGGCGTCATGCCATTTGTTGGCAAAGCCAGAGTCTGGTTCAGCCCGGTAGTGCCCGATACTGATATCCCAGGACCGAAGGCTTTCGGATCTTACGACAGTGGTTTCGACAATAACGTTTTTGATTCCACCATCGGTGGCATGCCGACCTTTAAGGCTGAAATTGGCTCAAAGTATGGCATTAAAGTGCTTGAAGAAGGTTATCCGCCGGCTCTCGAAGGTTTCGTGCCTTATGAGTCAATCGTGCAAATTCCTGCCGATCATGATAATTTAAACCCATTTGCGCATGAATGCCTTATTTCCGAAGACAGATCGTTCAATGCCATGGTTACTGTTGACGGTGAACCACTTGGGCCGACTCAGCAGCTCTGGGTAAAAGTTCAATCAATCTTCGATGAAGAATTTTACGATCCCAGCTATAACATGATAACACGCCAGGGCCTGGTTACCTCTTCTCAGTTCAGAGTCGCAGGTATCAAACCCGGTCGCTACGAAGTAACGGTCAATCTTGAAAACATTGATCCCGAAGCCTGGCCCAGAGTTTTTAATGCCCAGACCATGCCGTTTATCCGCCGCGAAATATTCGTCAGCGAAGACAGCGTGACAGGACCAACGACACCGGCTATTGCCATTAATCTTAGCACCAGCGCCATAGGTTATGTCGCCGGTCAGATTGTTGATGACCTTGGCAACGGTGTTCCTGGCCTGCAGATCGGTATTTATCGCAAGGGTCGCACAGTTGAAGATGCGTATCACAATTTCTATAGCCGCGGCCCGCTGATGTTCCTCTGCAGTACCGATCAATCAGGTCAGCTGGTTACTCCTTCACCGACCAATCCGACTTACGTGCCTCTTGAAGCCGGCGATTACGACCTGTTTGTCGAAGGCATCGCTGTAACTCCGACTGAATTCAGCTATGATCTGGGATTCAGCGACATGCAGCCAAAGCTCAGCTTCAGCATTTTCCCGAATAATCAGGTTACGCCTGTTTCTGCCAAGGTTATGCGCAAGTTCCAGCTTAAGGGAACAATTACTGAGGCAACCCATCCTCTTGCTTATACCAACTTTCAGATTCTCGACGAGAAGGGCGAAAGCATTGGCTGGGGTTATACAGATGCAAATGGTAATTATGAAATTACCGACGGTGTTGTGCCCGGTCCTGTGCAGTTTGGCATAGTGGTTGCTGAGGGCCCGACCCGCCGCTTCTATCTGTCGAAATACCAGATGATCGCTGATCAGGTTAACACCTTTAATATTGATCTTAATCCGACCAGTCTGGTGCCAATTAAAATGGTTACCAGAGATTCTGCTGGCGCGGCTCTGCCACAGGCCGGCGGTAGCCTGTTCCTTTTCTCCAACCCGGATCTCAATTTCAGGGCTCCGCACTGGTACCTTACCTGGATTGATTCAGATGATCTTGGCCGCATGAATCTATATGTGCCACCGCTGACTACTGAACAGCAGGGCTTTGTTTATGGCTTCAGAGGCAATGATTTCTGGAAACAAAGCACAGTTAAAGATCAGGCCGGTGATGATCAGTATGTTTATGAGGTGTATTCTTCAACCGGTCTGACCATGCTGACGATGAATCAGGCAGAAGCAATTCCCCTGACCTGGCTCAAGCCAGCCAACGTGGCTATCAATGCTACCAACCTGGCAGCCGGGCGAGAGAATCGCTACATTGGCGTGCTCATGTCTCTCGATAAATTCCGGGCCGGTCCGGTAGCCAAAGACATCTACAATACAGGAACTACTGGCATGCCCGGTATGGATGGTGAACAGCTGGAACGTCCACTGTTTGCTACCTATTTTAACGGAGCTTTCCGTTTTAAAAACGTAAAACCTGGCCGTGAATACGTGTTCGTAGCTTACGAAGCCTTTGACGCGGTTTACCCGGAAGAAGCAGAATGGGCCTGGGAATTTGGCTGGAAAGCCGTTTTCAGACATCTTTCTTCGCCATTCCTGGTAAGTGCAGATTTGATTCGCAACGAACCTTTCAGAGGTCTGGGTGCGCTGACTGTTCAGTGTTCTCAGGATCCTGCCATAATAACCAATGCTGATGACATTGCAATCGGCTTTACTGAAGACCCGATTAACACTACCGGCAGACTTGCCTGGCCGCTTGTGACTAATGTTGACGAAACCGTTGGTTTCCCGCTTCAGGTTCCGGTTAACTATGCCCTGCGACTTGCCTATATGCCGGAAGCCGGCAGCAAGTATCTGGGAAGAACTATCGAAAGTGTTCTTACCCCGGCAACTGGCAGAACTTTTGATGTTGCTCTCAAAGAACTCAAATCTCTGTATGGCACCTTTACATTCTCAGGAATGCCGATGGATGGCCAGATCGTTCTGATGCGTGCCGGCGCTGATTTCAGCGATGAATCAATCAAGCCGATACGCATAAACATCAGTGCCGGAGAATACAGCGCTTATCTCGCTGCTGACCATTATATCGGCTATGCCGTGCCGATGATGGGCTCTCCAAAGGCAATAGATGTTCTTATGCCGTCCGACCTTGACCTGCAGATGAATATAGCTGTTGTCCCCGGTGTGCCGGTGTTCGGCAAAGTGGTTGGCCTGGACGCAGAACCGATCTTCGATGCATCTGTTCTGGTAATGAGAAAGCCAACTGCACGCAGCAGCCTTGTTGATGGCGAAAGCTTCATTCCTTATCCTGCCATGATGGGCGATAATGTTGTTCGTTGTGGTCCTTCCGGCAACTTCTTCTTCGAAGTTGAAGACGGTGTCGATTACTATCTGCAGGCTGTTGTTCCGATGGGCTTCACCCCCGGTTCACCGCTCAAGCTTTCTGTTAATGGTACTGCAAGCCTTCCGACCGAGGGCGTTGTCATAACCGTTGGCGAAGGCGGCATGATAATCGGCAGCACTAATGTTCCCGCATATATTGAAGCTATTCCGGCCGGTCAGAATGCTCTTCTTGAGCAGTTTGGCACTATTAGCAGTATCCGGGCCGATGCGATCATGCCCGATACTAACGGAAGATACAGCTTTAAGCTGCGTGGCCTTGACTCGAGCATGATCTATGACATAGTTGTTGTTCCCGCAGAACCGGGTAAAGCCGTGAAAAAGCTGACCGCCGTGTCGGTTCCGGCTGATCCTGAAGTTGCTCCGCTGAACATCGATCTGTTTGATGGTTTCAGGGTTGTTGGGCAACTTGTCGATGCAGATGGTAACCCGCTAAGCGCTCCTGGCGTGTCGGTTAACCTTGCCATGACTCTCCCCACAGAAACTTATACAACTGTTGCCAGCTCAAAATTTGCTGTAAGGCAGACTACTGAGGTGGCTGATCCTACAACTTACAGCCTGCAGAATTCTCTTGAGCAGGGCCAGTGGACAATGACCGATGAGTATGGACAGTTTGTGTTCGAAAATGTTCCACAGTTCCTGGTTGCTTTTGTTAAGACTGATTACGGCTTTAATTGCGAGAACGTAGATTACGGCCGCGCTCGCACTGAGAACTTTGTCGCGAGCTTCGCCACCAGCAACGTTATGGAAGTAAATGTTGTAGTGCCGGTAGCCGGTAAGATTGTCGGTCGCCTGATCGACGAAAATGGCCAGGCGATAAGCGCTGCGATGATTGAAGTAAGTGCCGGAGAGAACTGGGCTCCAGGTTACATGAAAACAGACGGTTCATTCTCTGTAGAATCTCTTTCACCTGGCGCCAACTATATGGTCAGCATTGACATGGTTCCTGGCCGTGTAAGAGTATTCAGAATGGGTGTTCTGGTTGAACCAGGCAAGACAAATGACCTTGGCTCAATTCTGGTTGCCAAAGCCGTTCCAGTAATCGGTGATATCGCAAGCATCAGCTATGCTATCACTAATGCTTTTGAAACCGGTGTTCCTGAATCATCAGGGATGAGCATTATAGCTATTGATGGCAATCGTAATGTAACTGATGAAGAATTGCTCAAGGGTTCTTTCATGCAGTATGTCGTCGGTATGCGCGATCTCTTCTTTGACCCCTTCAATCCGCCGACTGAAAACATGTCGTTTGAAGTGCCGACCCGCTCAGGCAAGGCAAACATCGGTATGGTTTTTCATCGTGAAGACATGTCTGGCGTAAGAACCATGGTTACATGGGGCTGGAAGCCGGGCCTGACAGTTCCTACTTATGAACAGCTTGGTACAAGCACTTATTCGATTGGTGCTACGATCGACTGCCCGGTTGCTTATGGCATTATCGAAGGTACTTTGAAGCATGCTGTAGACACAACAGCCGTCTTTAATCAGCAGGATGCAGTAATAGCACTTTATCCTGTCGAAAAGATTGGCGATGCAACAGATTACACTCTCAAAACTGTTCCATTCCCGACTGCATATACCAGCCCGGTCGATGGTCGCTGGTTTATCAGAAATGTTCCTGCTGGCACTTACCGCATCAAGGTAATTACCAGCAAGTATGGTACTCAGTTCTTCAGCCGTGTTGTAACCATTGGTACTACTCCGTTGGTCGAAGAACTGGCTCTCGGCACTTCTGTTAAGAAGATATCAGGAAAGGTTGTTCTCAAAGACAGCACTACTCCGGTTGTTGCAGCCAAAGTAAACATGTTCCAGCGTCAGCTGGCAACCAGTACTGATGCTTCAGGTGCCTTTGCATTCTATCTGCCGGTTGGTGAATTTGTAATTCCCAGCCTTGAAATTCAGAAGAGCGGTTTCGAGCCCAGAAAGGTTCTTGAATTCACCGGAATAGCAACATCTGGTGTTATTCTTGCCGCCGATCTGGATCTTGGTACTATCGAACTGTCTGACGCGGTTGGAGTCTTCGAAGCCATAGTCAAGAGTGCCGACGGTAATATTCCTCTTATCGGCGCTGAAGTGGCGATGGTTTTCAAAGAAAGCCCCACCGCTACTGTCTGGACTATCGGAGAAATACAGGTCAGCGACGAAACTGGTCGTGTACAGTTCAATACCGTTCCCGTTGGGCGCGACATTACTTTCCGGGCAAGAGCTCACTATCATGCCCCGTATATCTATCAGCTGACCGCTGCTGCTAATACTGGTGATGTCAGTGATGTTATCACCCTGCAGAAAGCCAATCCCAAGGTCTTCTATACCGGATTTGTCAGCGCGAATGAAACTGATGCTACCAAATTGAATCTCAACGCATTGTTTGATTTCAACCAGGTAGTTACTCAGAGTCGGCTGGGGCTGAATATCGCTGGTGAAGACAGAATTGCTGATGCCCAGGCC
>MFYY01000143.1:18871-22132 GCA_001787855.1 Candidatus Riflebacteria bacterium GWC2_50_8
TGTTGATCCGTTGATCGCATCGGTAAGTTACGATACTGCCAATAATGGAACCTATGTGGAGATCGGCAACTTTAATCTTCTTGGCACCGCGATGTTTACCAAGGAATACGAAGTTGATCCTCTTGGAGCCTCTGGTTTTACCGGTCGCCAGACTGATGCCAGTGGTAACCAGTTGCCGGTTGGTATTGCTGTTCCCCCGGGTTATCTCGATCCGACGATTGACAGCTTCAATCTGACTATTGCAACTCCGACGGTCGGTGGCAGCACCCTCGAAGGAACAACAACTCCACCGCAGTTTGCTGGCCCGGTCTTTGAATTCAGCTTCACTGGCAGCAACTTTGCCGCCGGTACAGAACACCAGGGACTGTTCGAAATTACCATCAAATACGAAGAAGGCACAGCTCTTGAACCCAGATGGTTTGACACGGTCAACAACCGCTGGTCCAAGGTCGGCATTCTCGATGGTTCAGTTCAGTATGATTATCCGCAGCCGGGCTATGTGACCTTCAAAGTCAGCCACCTTACCCAGTTCGCGGTGCTCAAGAATGTTATAGGCACTTCTTCTGGCTTGCGCTGTGACTTCAATGGTGACAGTATTATTGATGACTGCGATATTGCTGCTCTGATTGCTAGAAACCAGCTGGCCTTCGCTGGGGTCTCTGCTGATCAGATAACCGCTGCCAACATTAATACTATTGCCGGCGATCTGCTCAAGAGCCAGACATTCACTGTAACTACTGCACCGAACGCATCAATTGACGACCTCAACAGCAGTGGTACTCTAGATGACAGCGACCTGGCTTTCCTGATCGGTTGGATACAGATGAAGAATGCAGGCCTCACCTCTGCTGAAATCACCGAATCCGCAGTTAACACG
Organism: Candidatus Riflebacteria bacterium GWC2_50_8; assembly: GCA_001787855.1. Lineage (GTDB taxonomy): Bacteria > Muiribacteriota > Ozemobacteria > Ozemobacterales > Ozemobacteraceae > Rifleibacterium. The sequence goes on from MFYY01000143.1 coordinate 19,749, forward strand.
ATTTCCAGTGGTTTGCTTGGCAGTCTCTCTGGCACTTTGTCCAAGTTCCCCGGTGAAACAGTCAGCAGATAAGCTGCATTAATAAAAAAGGCCGGCGCAAGCCGGCCTTTTTTTATCTTCGCTTCAATAAATTTTACCAGACTTGTCGGGGCTTAACTCGACAACGAAGGTATCCGCTCAATAACTCGGGGAAATATCTTCTTTTGTTTTTCTTAATGTGCTCAGCAAAGCGGTGCTCGTAATCGTAATCTAATTCCAATGTTGATTACGATTACGATTACGAGCACGAAATACGAAGATACCGGAGTTATTGAGGTGTTACAACTGAAGCATGCATACCAGCATGTTCCGCCTTCGGATTGCCATTATGCCGATCCTTTTTGCCATACGTAATGGATTCCCGCGCTTTCGCGGGAATGACGGTCATTTTACTTGCGTTTGTGCCAACATCTGCACCGACAACCCAGTGCCGCATCTATATTCATAAAGTCTGTCTGCAAGAGGCCTGGACAAGATGGAAGCGCCTGGTTAATGGTTGTGTGAACAGCCGAGAGGTGGGCGATTGCAGGGCGGAACTGGTTGCTGGTCGTCGAGTAGCACGATGGTATCACCAGGTTGCATGCCGGTTGTTGATGCTCTGATGCTGCCCTGCGCACTGTAGTTGGAGCGTGTGAAGAAGATATTTATGTTTGCCCAGTCATTGTAATCTGAAAGCTGGGTGCGAACTGAATCGTGATTGATGTTCAAAGCTAAACCAGTTGAAGACATGCTGCCGTTACCGTCCCAGTCGACCGGCAGGCTGCCATTACCCAGTCCAAAGCCTTCCGAAAGACTGTTCTCATCGAGACTGCCAAGGGTGCCGTTTGAATAGTCCATAACGTAATCTGAACTCCAGGCGTTATTGTGCATCGACAAAGAACTGTTCGGAAAATACTGCTTCCAGATGCTTGCAGAAGAGTAGCCATCGAGAGACCATTCCATGTGATAATAGCGGTCACCAACCATGGCGTTGTTCAGGTTGGGCAAGCCCCAGCTGGAGTAAAGATAATTCATGATGCTGAGGTAATTGGGTTTGTAATTCAAATCTTCACCACCACCATGCTTGAGGCCGAGATTATGGCCAAACTCATGCATGAGGGTCGATGCCTGCTCGTTGATCAGATAATTATCGCGTTGCAACTCTGTGTAATAAGTGTTGGTAAAGTTGACTATGCCCAGGCTGAGCAGAAAATCATTGCCGGGGCACTCGCCAAGACCGGTTGAGCCCTCGTTGCTCTGTTTGTTGCCGAATATGCAATAGTAGAAGAATTGCCGACGCGCAAGCGGCAGGTATTGTGCTTTGAGTTCGTAAAGATTTTGGGAACCAGTTTCTACGCCGAGGGAAATGTATTCGTAGAGTGGTATCTGGTGTGAATTTGTGCTGTCGAGATTGTGCCGGCCGGAAGCAAAAAGCGAACCTGCATCAAAATGCAGGTGATAGCCCTTGTTGAGAAATGCAGCTGCAACTTTGTCGAGTGCCTGTTCGTTAGGAGTAAGGCCGAGATGCGTCGAATTCATATAGTTGATGTGAATAAAGACGTCTTTTTGACCGGTGCGGGCGCCCCAGTCATAAACGTTCAGGCCAATATAAGTAGCTCCAGACTGTTCGGCGCAATCAGGAATCCCGTCGCCATCAGCGTCTGTGTCGCTGGTCACGTCATTCATGCCGCCCGGAGTGGCAAAGCCACGCAAGGTCCAGTCTAATCCACTGTTGGTGTCGTTAAGATTCGCTGCCCGTTGAATTGATCTTCCGATAACTGCGGTTGCGTCGGCTTCTGTGGCATAGCTGGGTAGAGCCGGCGCGTTGCTGCCGGACCAGTTTTCTGACGACAGTGGACTGTCAGTACTGTTGCCAAAGCGTGCGAAGTCGACGGTCACATTGCTTTTTCTGATTTCTATAAAGCCATCGGCATACCACCATGGCAGAACTCCATTCTGGGCTGGTATTAAGGCAACATTAGAGGGGACGAACATGTTGTCGACCGCTTGACTGACGATCAGGCCATAAGACCTGGGAGCCAAAGTCATACTGGTCGAGAATGTGAGCGTTGTCCAGGTAAAAGAAGTGGCGTCTGTTGGTTGTTTTGCAGTAGTGGTGAAGGAATACTGGCTCAGGTCAACAGTGGTGTCGGTGTTGTTGTATATCTCAAACCACGCGCCATAGTTAGAGTAATAGTTGCTGCCGACCTCGGTTACCAGAAGTTCTGCTGTTGCTGTTACTGCCGTGCCGGTAGTTGTGAAGTTCCAGGTGATCTGCGCAGGAAGAGGAACGCCGGTACTGCTTTTTATTGCGGTTGTCAGGCTTACGGTGTACTGTGTTGCGCTGCTTTGTAGTTGACTTGCAG
>MFYY01000143.1:22205-22420 GCA_001787855.1 Candidatus Riflebacteria bacterium GWC2_50_8
TCCTGATTGAATGTAATGGTGATACTTGTGTCAGTTAGCACATCAGTGGCATTGATTGCCGGGATTCTAGCGATCAGATCGGGGCTGACAATCGTGTTGACTATCAGATCGGCACTTTGCGCTATGCCATTCTCGCTGTGGGTCATGGTCAGCACAGTAGATCCGCCGGTTGTCGGCGCTGTGAAATTGTTGGCTGAGAGTGTTCCTGAACCTGA
>MFYY01000144.1:0-1091 GCA_001787855.1 Candidatus Riflebacteria bacterium GWC2_50_8
CCTGCGCAACTGCAGTCAAGAAATCAAAGCTGATCTATTTTGCGCGCAACCGCTTTGTTGATCTGGGTCGCAAGCAGCCGGAAATTTTTCTGAACATGCTGGCAATCCTATCCCGGCGGCTGCGCCAGTTTGTCGAGCTTATTGATGACCTCTCGCTCAAAGACGTAACGGCGCGACTGGCCAAGTATCTGATCAGAGACTGCGATTCCTGCAACAGCTGCGTAATCGAGCTTGAATTGAGCAAAAGCGCTCTCGCCTCGCGCATTGGCACTATCCCGGCCACCCTCAGCCGCACTTTCAAAAAGCTGCAGGATTCTGGAGCAATCAAGGTCAGCGCCAGCAAAATTCATATTCTCGACTGCGAACTTCTCGCCAATATCGCCAGTGGCGAAAAACTTTCTGACTCTTAAAACAATTTCTGGTGAGTCCCAAATCCCTAATAACAGACATTTTTGTGAGAAAATTTGTTCGCTTCTGAAAAGACAAGTATTGACCAAGAATTGCTGCGACTCTTAAAGCAGGCTTGACTTTCGTGCAGCGGTAAAGCAGAATCGGTTAGTCAAATTCCCGCCGAAAGCGGGTTTTTCATGTTTTATTGGGCCGGTAATCAACTATGAAACAGATGCTGCTGATGATGCTAACTTTCCCCGCTGCGGTGCGAAGGTTGTTTGCTGCGCAAGCTTTGTTTGGAATCGGCATGGGCGTGTTTGCGGTATTGCTTAACCTGTATCTGCGCTCGATCGGCTTTTCTGAAGAAATGATCGGGCGCCTGCTGGCTTTTCAGTCTCTCTGTGCTGCCATAGCATCAATACCCATGGGCTGGCTGGCTGACCAGACAACCAGGCGTACAACCTATCTTCTTGGTCTAGTGCTTCTTGGCGCAGGATTTACGACCCTGGCAAGTTCACGCGAACTGAACTATCTGATCGCGGCAGTAATAATGGCCGGAACTGGCAACGGCGCCATGATGGTTTCAGTTCAGCCATATCTTCAGGAAAACAGTCGGCGGCGGCAGCGCCCCTACATCTTCAGTGTGAGCTTTACCCTGATGTGGGTGACCAGCATTCTGGCAGGGTTTATCGCCGGCTGGC
>MFYY01000144.1:1119-4489 GCA_001787855.1 Candidatus Riflebacteria bacterium GWC2_50_8
GTCACTGGCCGGAATCGAGGCAGACCGCCTGCAATACTCGTTATGGATCGGCGTTTTTTTTATCTTCATAGCGCTGTTTCCAGCTCAGGGAATGTCTGTTAAAGGGAAATCCGACAAAGCTGACAGACAGACAGAAAAGCCAGACGCAAAGCATTCTGGAAATATCAACCAGAGCAATCCCTGGAAACTGATTGCGCGTTTCAGCCTGTGCAATGCTCTGATCGGCTTTGGCGCCGGCATGATCGTGCCATATTTCAACCTTTATTTTCGCGACTGGGTTGGCGCCTCGATTCCCCAGATCGGCATGGTTTTCGCGATGGGGCAGTTCGGCACTGCACTGGGCTCGATCAGCTCACCATTCATCGCCAAGCGCATCGGACTGATCAAAGGGGTAACCATTTCGCAGCTCTGTTCACTGCCTTTTATGGCATTGATGGCGTGGCAGCATGAACTGTGGTTATGCTCTCTGTGTTTCATTTTCAGAGGCGCCTTCATGAACATGTGTACGCCGATGCGCCAGGAGACGACAATGGAGATAGTTCCAGAACGTCACCGCGCACGCGCCTCTGCTGCTGAAAGCATGTCATGGAACCTGGCCTGGGCAATCGCGATGTTTTTTTCAGGCGGCATTATCAGGGATTATGGCTATGACACATCGCTATACATAGCATTCGCCTGCTACCTGATCTCGGCAACACTCTATTATCACTTTTTCCACCCATGGGAAAAGCTCAAGCGCCCTCAGACAGTAGCAGTCACCAAACCGGTCGCGATCAGCTGATCAGTTTTTCCCTTCGAGTCTCAGGCGTTTGAGCAGAATGCCCTCTTTGCCTTTTTCTAATGACTGGGCGTAAATAATCGAGCCATCGGGGGCGAGACGGCAGAAGCGCTGCATTTCGAGGCCATACGGCCCCGGGATGCTGGCCGAAGCAACGATCTGTCCGCGGAGAACCGCGTAAACAGTGAATTCTGAATCAAGCTCGCCACTGGCGGTCATCACCACAAAATTGGTTCGCCCGGCCGGGTCAACGCCAAGAAAATCAACCGACATGACCTTGCGTGGCGCAGGCGGTGTCGGAGCCACCCAGAGCAGACGCCCGTCTTCTTTTTGAACCCGGCCGGTCATGGTTAAATCGTTTTCACTACGCGGCGGGGGAAGGACAATAGCCTTGCTGTTCTCACCGGCTTCAAGAGCTGAGAAGTCAGGCATACGGCTGAGCGGCTGCTCATTTTTCAGTCTGAAAACATAGCCTTCAGCATCGCGCACGCGCCAGCCTTCGTTATCTCGACTCACATTCAAAAGGTGAAGAGATGCTGCTTCCTGGTCTGAGGCTCGAACAATGCTGTATTCAGAAGGTTTCTGCAGATCGAGCACAAAAAGTACCGGAAACGCAAAACCGCACAAGGCTACAGAATTACCGTCGACAGCCAGGTCGCAAAACCTGTCTGTTGGCTTTGATTCAAATACGCGCGGCAGCGAAATAGTCGTCTGATTACCATCGCCAGTAACGCGAACAAGCTGTTGCGTTTCTGTAAGCAGGTAAACAGAGCCATCTGGCGCGCCCGCCAACGACATGAAACGGCCCGGCACAAACACGCCGGCATCGTTCCCGGCAACTGGAGATGCAAACAGACTGCTTACACCGGGAATACCCGGCAGAACCAGCAACATAACTAATATCAGACCTGCTGTTTTCATTGTTTTCTTCTCCGTAGCTTATTGCAGTGTCATGGCCGCGTGGTAGCTGCCACCGCCATTCCACCATGACGAGAAGGCGTCGTATGATTTAACCTGCGGCACCGACCATTTGGCCGGATCATTGTAATAAATATTGCCGTTGTCGTCTATGCCGGTAATAACGACGTAGTGGTTGTAAACGTTGGCAATAACCGGTTTGCCGGCTCTGATCTGCTCTTTCACCCATGAAAGGCCGACGCTGTAATGCCATTTGGCATTGGGGAAACCATAGGCGCGGGCGCCAGCCAGCATGCCGGCATGTGATGTGCCTGCCGAGCCGGTTGTGCCACAGGTATACCAGAGTTTAGATGCGAGAGCACCGGCACTGCCTTTGTTGTGATAAGCCAGCGCCATACCCAGCGAAGTCGGGCCACAGGCTGACCAGGGCACCGGACAGCTGACGGCGCCCTGACACTGTTGCGGCACCGGCAAGACGACTTTGCCGCCAGCGCCAGTTGTCGGAGCGGGGGTTGGCGTCGAAGGCGCCGGAGTGCCGGCAGTTCCCGTGGTTATGTAGTCAGCATGGCAGTAAGCAGTCTGGCCATTATAGCTGATTTTATACCAGTCGCCTTCGCGCCCAAGAATAGTAACACTTGCGCCGTAGTTAAAGCTGCCAATAATTGAACCCCAGGGTGAAGTTCTGATGTTCAGAGCAGGTTGCGCCGTCACCGTGCCAGCAGTAGTTTTTGGTGCTGCCTGCGTAGATCCGGTTACAACATAGGCAGAATGAACATAAGCGGTGCGGCCGCCATAATTCACCTTGTACCAGTCGCCTTCGCGGCCGACAATGGTTATGCTGGAACCGTTACTGAAGCTGCCAATAATGGCGCCCCATGGTGATGTTCTGATATTAAGTGCCGGGTCGGCATTAACACGGCCGACTGTGCTCTGAGAAGAAGCGGCACTTGCCGACCCGCCATCGACGACATAGTCTGAATGCACATAAGCAACGCCGCCGCCATAGCTGATTTTATACCAGTCGCCGCTCGAACCGAGAATTTCGACCTTGTTGCCGTTATAAAGCGATCCGATAATAGCTCCCCAAGGGCCATTTCGCACATTGAGAGCAGGTGAAACCACGACGGTGCCTGTCCGACCGCCTTTACCGGATCCTTCCTCAGAAACGCTCTGAACAACCGCAGCTGCATTTTGCGAACCCGCAGCTGTGCTTTCTTCAGATATAGTTACCGTCTGGCCGCCAAAAACGTCGTCAGAAGACTGGGCAAACAGCTGGCCTCCCGGTGTTAAAAGGCTCGCCGAAAACAGAAGAATCCATAAAATCAGTTTGCGCGATTTCATCAGCTCTCTCCTTCTGTGCATGACTGGTGTATTAAGAAGCACCGGGCAGCAGCTTTATCACTTTTACAATACCAATACTACTGCAAAATGCAGTAAAAGTTTACCGGGGAAATTACGCACACATCTTATTGGCAGCGAAGCAACTCTGTCATCAGCCGGCAAAAGCTACGAAAGACTATTGTGCTGTGTCGATCAGCTTGTATACCGATGCTGGCTGACTTTTGCCCTTGATCTGTACCGGTTCTGACTTTTCAAGCACCAGGCCGGCGGCAAGACCGGCAGGTATTTGCGCGACCGTAGATTCGCTAAGTATTATGTCATGATCAAGCGGCT
>MFYY01000144.1:4530-6310 GCA_001787855.1 Candidatus Riflebacteria bacterium GWC2_50_8
CCGATATTGCCGGCGATCAAAGCCCCGGTATTGAGGCCGACACCAAATTTTACCGGAAATTTGAGTTTGCCGGAAGCGTTAAGATCGGCAAGGCGACGGCGCATACTAAGGGCAGCCTGTATAGCGTCTTCGACATGGTTTTCCGAGCCAAGATGCGGGGTAAAAATCGCCATTACCGCGTCACCGATGAATTTGTTGATAACACCGTGATGTTCCATGACCGGTTCAGTGATATAGGCAAAATAGGTATTCAGCATGCTTACCACCTCTTCTGGGGACATGCGCTCACTCATCGAGGTGAAATTGCGGATATCCGAAAAAAGAACAGTCGCGACAATATTTTCCCCACCAAGAGAGACTTTGCCGTTCGTGATAAGATGCTTTGCAATCTCAATCGAAACATATTTGCCGAAAGTATCCTTTAATTCTTCGCGCTCCTTGAGCTGGCCTACCATAAGGTTGAAATTCTGCTTGAGGCGACCAATTTCATCGTCAAACAGGACCGAGGTCTGCACGTCAAAGTCGCCACCAGCAAGCTTGCGCATCTTTTCGACGAGAAAGTTTATTGGCTCCTGAACTGATTTATATAGCAACTGCAGATTTCCGATCAGAAAAGCAGCCGAAGTCACAATCAGAGTCAGGGCGGTGCTCTGATAATCTCTTAACAGAAAATATTCTTTGTAGGCAAAAGCCGCCAGTATTGCCATAGGTACCAGAACCAGAAAGATCAACATGGTCAGGAGTTTTCCGTAAATACTCAGGCTTGAGCGGCTCGGACAATTAAGACTCTGGTCGATAAAAATGCCGCTGACATATAGAAACAGTGTCGGCTCAAGAAAAAGATAGAACAGATAACACTCACTCAACCACCAGACCAGATGGAAGATCAGGGCTCGCGGCAGATCTTCCGGAAGACAGCTCTGAAAAGTCGAAGAAGCAAACCAGATAATGTGTGCAATAAAAAAATACGAAAAAACTCCGCGATAAAAATTGTTATATCTGCTGGTAGCCGGCTTTTTAAAAGCCTCTTCGCCGCCTCTGACGTATGCGAAAAAAGGCCGAAGCCAGAAATATAGAAGCAGAATCGACAGCAGCTTGAAGCCTGCGGCCCAAAATTCGCCTTTTACCTCAACACTGCTTTTGCCTCCTCTTTGTGTAATCTTGACTTCACCCTGAACCCTGGTCGTAAACATCCGCATATCGCGGAAAACCTTCATGATTTCCTCAGAGCTATCTGTTCCGCTGCTGCGCGCAAGATTCACCGCTGGCGAATTATCAACCAGAAAAGCCATCAAAAAAGCATTCGAATAAAACTGCGCAAAAATAGATATCAGGAAAAATGGCAGCAGAATCAGCTTAAAAAAAGAAGCTCTGCGGGTAACGCGGTTTCCAGTCGTCACAGAATTCATGCTATTTCGACCAGCGAACGGCCAGACAGCACCGATCGTCCTTTCATAAGAAAATCTCCAGCTAACAGCAATCCAGATTGCTGCTTTCGCATAGCATAAACGATTGTGGCGGCTCAAACAACTATTTTACCCGCGTTGGGTCGTCGCATGAACTTGCATCTGGCTACAGGAAAATCTATACTTAATTTTGCTCAGATCATAATAAAGAGGCAAAACATGTTGCAGGCTATTCATTTTGTTCTGCTGATAGCGAGCGGGAGCCTGTTAAACGCTCCAATCCTATCCTTCCTATTTGCCCCGCTGTTTTTGGCCATGACCATAGGTTACGGCCGCCTGATTGCCGAACTGACCAGATCTGACACAAAAAAATC
>MFYY01000144.1:6321-8195 GCA_001787855.1 Candidatus Riflebacteria bacterium GWC2_50_8
GGAATCGCCCATACGGGGCTGTCGCAGTCTAACACCCTGGTTTTTGCCGCCCGGAACTACAGGCCCGAAGCACAGCCATGGCCGTGGAATACAGTAGCAGGCGGTGCCTGGCTTTTTTGTATTGGCTCAGCTCTTTGTCTGGTTCTGGCGGCGTATCTGCGCACAGACTGGGACAGAAGAAAAATAGCCATGTTCGGCCTCGTTCACGCACTTGCTTTTGCCCTGGCAATGGCATTTGTTACGGCAGCCTATCATTTGGGAATGCCGTTCTCGGCCTGAAGCATATCTGCATCTATTTGCTCAGACAGCATAATTTACCGCCGGTTCAGGAAAATGCCTCGGCGATATTGTCGGGATCTGCGCCGGCGATTACTGCGAGAAAAGCCTTGCCGTAGCGGTCACGTTTGGCATCACCGACTCCCTTGATCTGGCGCAAAGCATCTGCGTCAGCCGGCCTGAGCGCTGACATCGAAATCAGCACCGAGTCTGCAAAGATCATATAAGGCGGCAAAGAAAGCTTGCGTGCCAGCAGCAGACGCAGACGGCGCAGACTGGCAAACAGCGTTTCTTCAGGACCAGAAGGCAATTCAGCGACTGCTTTGCGACTCTTCTTCTTTGCTGTCCTGATTACCGGGTGACCGAGGCGGGCTGTTTCAGTGCCTTTGCAGACATTCATCCCTGATTCTGTCACCTTAAGAAGAGGGTATTCTCCCTCTGTTACCGCGAGATGCCCCTGCACAATCAGTTGATCGATCCAGGCGCGCAGCGCCTTTTCGGGAGTGCCTTTCATCAGGCCAAACACACGCAGGCTGTCGTGACCGTTCGCCATAATGCGCTCGTCGTCAGCGCCAAGCAGGAGCTTGGTAACATAGACGGCACCAAAACGGCTTTCGGTGCGATAAACTGCGCTGATAATCTTCTGGGCGGTCAGCTGCGCTTCATCTGTCGGCAAAGCCTGTGTTTCGCCAAGGCAGACGTCGCAGGCTCCACAATCAACAGGTTGCGGTGAGCCCTGCACAGCGTCAGCAGGATATGGCTTACCGAAATGCTCAGACAACAGGCGATGCCGGCAGACCGGCGAAATCGCGTAGCGCCCGATTTCGCTGAGCTGGCGTTCGATCACCCGACGGCGCGCTGCTGAAATTCCCTCTTCACGAAACGACAGCATTTTATGAGTAACCAGATCGCCGACCGAGAAAAAGAGAACACATTCAGCCGGCGCACCATCACGGCCGGCACGGCCTGATTCCTGCTGATAGTGCTCAATCGAACGCGGGGTATTGGCGTGAATAACATAGCGCACGTTCGAGCGGTCAATACCCATGCCAAAAGCAATAGTCGCAACGATTACATCGAGTCGCTCGTGAACAAAATCGTCCTGCGCCTTTGCTCGCTGCGCTGCACCGAGGCCGGCATGATATGAGGCGCATGACACACCGGCGCGCGCCAGTGTTTTCACCAGACGATCTACTTCTTTGCGGGTCTGAGCGTAGACGATACCGCCTTCGCCGCGATGCTGGCGAATTGCTTCGAGCACCTGATGACCCTGATCGTAACGCGGAAACGACCTGTAGATCAGGTTCGGGCGATCAGGGTGACCGATCAGCTCTGCCGGCTCACGCAATCCGAGCTGACTGCTGATATCCTGCTGGACCTGCGGTGTTGCGGTCGCCGTGAGTGCAACGCGTGGCACATGCTTGAATTCGGCAAACAGCGGTCCGAGCTGACGATATTCTGGCCTGAATTCATGCCCCCAGTGTGACACACAATGGGCCTCATCAACAGCAAACAAACCAAGATGCGGCCTGATAATGTCAAGAATTCCGCCGGCACCCAGGCGTTCCGGGCTTACATAAAGCAGATTAAGAGTTCCG
>MFYY01000145.1:0-6129 GCA_001787855.1 Candidatus Riflebacteria bacterium GWC2_50_8
AGCATAGTTCTGAAAAAACCTGCACACTCCTGATCCGGAGCATGCAGGCATTCGCAATATCCTGTTCTTCGCGCACCCACGTCACGGAGTACCGTCAACTTTGATTAAAAGCTTTGCCAGTGAAGAGCCTGAACCGGGTATTGGCAGAGTCAGATTAGCGTTATTGCCAGCCTGGTCGCGAATAGTGCCGCCGTTCAACGCTAACGCACTGGTGGTGGTGTAATCGAGGTCAGTTCCAATATGCTCGTCACCGCTTAGCACCGTGTAAGAAAACTGCAGGATTGTGCCGCCACTGCCACCGATATAATTCGCCCACCGAAAGGTGGGTTGAGTATTGAGTTGCAGCCGAGGCGCACCAGTAACAAAAACGGGTTCACTGAAAATAATGTTGATCCATATTGTTGCACCTGTAACATAAGTGCCCGCACCGCTGCCAGTAAGATTGACAAAGGTTGGGACAATTGTGTCAAACTGCCGGCTGGGGAAGACGATTCTGATATTGGTATTGCCAGCAAGGTCTGTCACTGCAGCCTCCTTCAAGGTAAGGCCTACGTCTTGAACTATTGTGATGGGGTTAGGGTCGACAAAGTTTACACTGACATTCCATGACCTGCCAGCAGTTGCCTGAACAACGTTGACGACAGTTGCTGTTGCCGGGCTCACCTCAAAGTCAACGGCCGCTAAACCATTCACAAATTCGTCAGACAACACAGTGAAGACAATCGGACGGACATTTGTCGGAACCAGAGATGCTGGTGACAGTTCCAATCCAGGTTGAACATTATCATAGTTTACGGTGATCAGATTCGACTCGGTGTTCCCATTACTGGCCAGGTCGGTTACCGCATCTGCATTTATCTTAACTGTCGCCGGATCACCAGGGCCTGCCGTCATCACAACAGTCCATTTTCCTGCGATTGCAGGATCGGCCACAGGTGTTGCAGCGCTGCAATTATTCAGCGTCAACGTGCCTGCACCAAACGCATTTATGGCCTCACTAAAAGTAACAGTCAGTAAAAATGTTCCGTTGGTAATTGTCTTGTCAGAAACCAGAGACACCGTTGGTTTTACCGTGTCGTATATCACACTAGCCGATGTGGCTGCCAGACTTAAGTTGCCGGCCAGGTCCCGGACCTGGTTCGCTGCCATGGTCACACTGATTGTTCCATTAACAGAAGGCGTCACGGTAAAACTGTATTCCAGGCCATCGGTCACAGTCGCCAGATCAGTTGCGTTTCCGCCACTTACACTGATATCGGTCAGGGCAAATGAACTGGTGGCTATTATTTCTGTAAAGGTTAATGTGAACGGTATTGGGCTGTTTTTGGTAGCAGGAGCAGCGCCGGAAGAGAAAGTTACGCCCGGCTGTGTCCCATCGTATTTCCTGGTGAGTAGATTTGAAGCGCTGTTGTCGCTTCCGGCCAGATCTTTTGCCACAGCAGCAGATATACTTGCCGTCACATCACCATCGCCCAGCGGAATGAGGTTCGCGCTCCAGATCAGGCCAGGACTGTTTTCGGAAATACCGACCGACAATGTCGCGTTACCCAGAGACAGGTCGGCGGCGGTAAAGCCGGTAACCCGTTCACTGAAAGTGATGGTTAGCGGAATCGGATTGCCGTTTGTCGGGTCAGGTGCTGTCGATGTCAGCGAAACAGTCGGAACAACGGTATCATAAGTGACTGTTATTTCATTGGATACGCTGTTATAGTTACCAACCATGTCCCGAACCTTGCCAGCAGGCAATTTTATCTTAACCGGATTAATCAATGGAGTGACAGTCACCGTATAGACTCGGGAGGCAACTGAAGCGACAACCGCCGTGGCAGTTCCAGTGCCGCCAAAGTCGAAATCATCAACCGTTAAATCTGTCCCCTGCACATCTTCAAAAAAGGTAACGGTTACATCGAATGCTGTGCCGTTGGTCAGATTTGTTGCAGTCGAAAGCTCCACTGCAGGCGACGCCGTGTCGTATACCCGGCCAAATTGAGCAGCGGCAGTGTTAAGGTTCCCTGTCGGGTCGTCGGCAACCTTGCTTGCTGCCATGTTCACATACACGGGACCATCAGAATTAGGTGTAACCTCGAAAGTATACTGAGTTCCGGCCACTAGAGGGGTGAGATTGGCGGCAACCCCGTTGGTTACAACAATATCACCGATGATAAAAGTATCAGCCTTTATGGGCTTGTTGAAGGTAACCTTGAACGGTATCGGACTGGTGTTGGTCGCAGTGCCGTCGGCACCACCGTCAACCGCAGAAAAGACGACAGTCGGTCTGTCAGAGTCATATACAATACTAAGTGAGGTTGCAGCAGTATTACCATTGCCGGCCGTATCACTTGCAACGTTTGCAAACAAGGATATAGTAATTGTGCCTGTAGCGACTGGCACTATGTTGCACAACCATTTTTTGCCGGGAACAGATTCAACCGGGCTGCTGATCGTGCCATTCACAACAGCAAAATCAAGAGGATCACTTATTACAAATCCACTGACAATTTCGCTGAATTCAATAACTATAGGAATCGGGTTGGTGTTGGTCGGACTGATGAGCCCGACTGTTGCTGTAGCAATAGTAACCGTCGGCGACGTTGCATCATAAACAACACTCAATTGCGTAGCAGCGGTGTTGCTGTTGCCGGCAGTGTCACTCGCCACCCCGACAGGAAGGTTGACAGTAACTGCGCCAGAAGCAGTTGGCGTGACGTTGACTGTCCAGACGATATTATCGACAGTTGTCAGAGGCCCTGCAGTACCATTACCGATGACCAGATCGCCTGCGATGAAACTGGCGGTCGCAATAACTTCGCTGAATGTTATCGTTACAGGAATCGGACTGTCTTTTGTCGGACTTATTACATCGGTAGACAATGTGACTGATGGTGTTGTGTTATCAAAGACGATGCTGAACTGTGGAGCGGCTGTATTACCATTACCAGCAGTATCGATGACCTTGTCAGCTCCGAGATCCAGCGTAACAGCACCACCAGTTGAAGTCGGAATAAGACTGAATGTCCAAACTGAAGGCCCGCCGGTCGGGGTATTTACATAAGCATTGCCAGCAACAGTAAAATCAGATGAAACCAGTCCGGTTACCGGTTCTGAGAATGTTACAGTCATAGGAACAGTGGTGCTGGCCGGCGATCCGGCAGTTGTCGCAAACTCGGCCGTAGGCTTTATAGGATCATGCGTCACACTGAGTGTGCCGGTGGCAACACTTGGGTTTCCGGCTATATCAGCCGCTGCCGAGGCAAGCAGACTGACGGCAACCACCTGATTGGCAATAGGATCGGGAGTAGGAGCGATATTGGCTCTCCAGACACGGTTGGCAGTAACAACCAATGGTTCGCCAGAAACGCTGCCATTTACAACATTGATCTTGGTTTTGTCAAAACCCGTGACATTTTCATTGAAAGTTATAGTGACAGGAAACAGACTGGCCCTGGTCGGGCTGACCGTGGTTGTTGTCAGAGTAGCAGTCGGAGACGCAGTATCGCGGGTCACACTGATCTGAGCGGCAGCTGTGTTGCCGTTATTCGCAGTGTCGGTAGCAACGTCGGCAGCAACGTTTACCGTAATCAGACCATCTAATGCTGGTGTGATGCTCGCAGTCCATACTGTGCCAGGCGTTGGATTGGCAAAATTAACTACCGAACCATTGCTGACAACAAGTTCACTCTCGATAAATCCACCGACAGGCTCAGTGAATGTGACGGTAACACCTATTGTAGTGGCACTGTTTATCGGACTGGAAAGCGACGGCGTGAACGCCAGCGTTACCGCCGGCTTGCCTGAATCATAGGTCCAGCCAAGGATATTTGACGCCTCGTTACCATTGCCGGCAGTATCAGATGCTACACCGGCAGGCAACTGCAATTCTACCGGCCCGTTAATGATCGCTGAAACAGTAAAAGTCCATGTACTGTTACCAGTTCCAACCATCTGCAGGTTGCTGGCGGTACCGTTGGTTATGGGGTTCAGATCAGACAGCGTAAAGCCCGCTACCGGCTTGCTGAAACTCAGTGTGACCGGTACATTCTTAATGCTTGTGTTTGCTGATACATTCGCCGTAAGAAGCGCCGTTGGCGGAGTCGTGTCATAGGTGACACTTATCGTGTTGGCGGCTGCGTTGACGTTACCGGCAAGATCGAGCACCTGGCCTGCTGCGAGCGTGATACTTGCGACACCCTGATTGACAGGGCTAACCGTGCAGGCCCAGTCTTTACCTGAGCCAGTAAGACTGCCTGGATCGACGATTCCACCATTAGTGACTGTCAGATCACCTTCGATGAAGCTTCCAGTAGCAATATCTTCGTTGAATTTTATGGTTACCGGAATGTTGCCAGAACTGATCACAGCAGGACTTGTGGTCGATAATACCACTGTCGGACTCGCTGAATCATAGGTAACGCTGAACTGCGCAGCAGCAGTATTACCATTGCCACCCAGATCGACGGCACTCGAGGCGGGCATGTCGACAGTGACTGTGCCATCGCTGGTCGGAGTGATGTTCACCGTCCAGACGATATTGTCAGAAGTGCTGAAATCACCTGGCACTGCAATTGTGCCGCGACTGATGACCAGATCACCTGCAGCAAATCCGTTAACGAATTCACTGAAGGTTATTGTCAGCACAATAGGACTTTCATTAGTGCGGCTGCCAACTGTAGAAGAAATATTTACGGTTGGCCTTTCAGAATTATAGTTCACTGTAAGAATCGAAGTGGCCTCGTTACCGTTACCGGCAACATCAAAAACTTTGCCGGCCGGCAGACTTATCGACACATTACCCTGTATCGAAGGAATGAGCTGCACAATCCACTCGGTGTTACCCGCAACATGCTGCAGACTGGTAACATTACAGCCTGATACGACAAAATCGGCCAGACTCAAATCGCTGATCGGTTCATCGAATTTTATGGTTACCGGAATCGGGTTTGCGCTGGTTACTGCTTCAGGCGTTGTCAAGTTCGCTGTTGGAGCCTTTTTGTCAACGAGTACACTGAGCCTTGCAGCTGCAGCATTTCCATTGCCGGAAGCATCTGTGACCTTGTCGGCGCCAAGATCGATATCGACAGTATACGTACCAGCGCCAGAAGGCACGATTTCAACAATCCAGCTGCGATTGGCAACATCTACAGTTGCGTTTTGCGGCGAAGCATTGAGACTGGTAATACTGAGATCGTTCGCTTCAAACCCGGAAACATCACCGTCAAAAGTAACAACTATCTTGAAAGTGCCGCTGGCAGGACTGGTGTAGCCCTGCGCAAGAGCGAGCGCCGGCATCGGTTTGGTGGCGTCATAGTAGCGCTTGAGTTGAGTGGCTGTTTCGTTGCTGTTGCCGGCAATATCAGTGACCTTGCCGGCTGCCATATCTACCGTGACGTATCCTTCGGCTGTCGGCGTGATTTCGACGGTCCAGGCCCGGTTAGTAGTGGCCACCTGCAGATTGCCGGCGCTGCCGTTACCGACAACAAGATGCTCGATAGCAAACCCGGTTATGTCTTCGCTGAATGTTACGGTTACCGAAATCGGGTTGGCGTTGGTCGGATCAGGACTGATCGTGCTGAGTGCGACTGTCGGTCGCCCGATATCGTAGTCACGAACGAGTGTCGCGCCCGTATTGCCATTTCCGGCAGCATCAGTAGCGCTGTCGGGAGCGATGACAACACTAACGTTGCCCGGTGCATCAGGAGTGATTGAAGTGGTCCACACCCTGCCGGCAATAACGGTCTGAAGGGTCGGCGCATTTTTGTAGTTGTTTATCTGCAGATCGCTTATATCAAAGCCATTTACAACTTCATTGAACTCGATTCTGATTGGAATGGAACTCAGATTTGTCGACTCTGAAGCCGTGCTACTGATAGTTACACCTGGCGGTACCGAATCATAATTGACTCTTATCTGATTCGCCGCTTTATTGCCATTACCGGCGCTGTCATGCACTTTTCCGGCAGCGAGGTCAACCGTAATTACACCCTGATTTGCAGCATTGACAATAAATGACCATTTTCTGAAAGATGTTATTGTCGTCAGGGAGCTGGCAGCACCGTTGGCTATAGTCAGGTCAGAGAGATCGAAATCAACGATATCCTTGTTGAACTCAACTGTAACCGTTATCGGCGGGGG
>MFYY01000145.1:6201-6529 GCA_001787855.1 Candidatus Riflebacteria bacterium GWC2_50_8
CAGCGTCTGCGACTCTGTTTTCGAGCAGATTAACTATAACGACATCGTTCGTTGTCGGTGTTACGTCGAAAGTATAGGTATTATTAACCATACCAACCTGCAGATTGCCTGCCGTGCCGTTAGTAATCGAAAGATGCGCCAGCTGAAAATTGCTCAGAGCTTCACTGAACTCTATCATCACAGGTATCGGGCTGTCACTGGTGGGGTTTGTTTTGGTTGTGGTTATATCCACTACCGAAGGCCGCACCGAATCACAGGTGATTGCAAGAGGTGCCGCGGCAGTATTGGGATTGCCAGCGGCATCAGCGGCAACGCCGTCTGCAATACT
>MFYY01000145.1:6606-16935 GCA_001787855.1 Candidatus Riflebacteria bacterium GWC2_50_8
TCACGTTAGCATTGCCAATTGTCAGATCATTGACATCGAACCCTGTTACTTCCTTGTCAAAATGCAGGGTTATGGTCACTGGAGAGTTGGTCGGAGGTATGTTTGAAGGTGAAAGTGTCGCGAGGGGCTTATCCGAGTCGTAAGTAAAACTCAACTCGACTTCATCGGCAGTTGGGTTGCCGGCAAGGTCTGAAACGGCTCCAGCAAGAAGTTTTATGCTGACAGGTCCCGTCGCTGTGGGTGAAATATCGAATGTCCATTCTTTCCCGGCTACTATCTGGCGCAAGTTGCTTAAAGTACAGTTGTCGTTAGTAGTCAAAGTCGCCAGCTCAAACGCGGCGACCGGCTCGCTGAACACAATCCTGGCCGGAACCGGAACGTTCGTAATATCCAGGTCTGCCGGGGTAAGGCTTACCGTCGGCACTACCGTATCGACGGTCCAGGTCCAGGTTGTGGCGTTGGCTGCGGACTGCCAGGTTCCAAGATCGTCGCCACCGACAACTTGCACCAGATGCGCTCCATCAACAAGGCCATTCAGGGTAATAGTGTTATTATCGCTTATCGCGATTTCATCGCTCCAGGTAAAACCGCCATCTGTGCTGTACTTGTATTTTGTAACGCCTTCACCGCTGACAATTATGCTGGCGCTGTTGATGTTGGTCGGGTTAGCCGGTTTGTTGCCGAGAACAGCAATTTTTATGTTCGCGTCAACCTCCCAGGTATACTGAGTCGGTGTGTTTATGGACTGCCAGTTGCCATAACTGTCGCCACCAATCAAACTGATGACATTGGTGCCCGACTTCAGACCGACCAGTTTGATCGGAGTGGCAATCGGGTAGTTTACCGACCAGCTGCCCTCGTTCAGGCGAAATCGATAGAACTGCACTCCGCTGCCAATGACCGTGATATTGGTAGTTGTCAGATTGGTCGGATTTTGCGGCAATGTGGTTATGTCAAAATCCGCGATTTTAACTGTAGTATCGACTGTCCAATCGTAAGCGGTGGCGTTTTCTTCTGATTGGGTATTGCCGGTCACGTCTATGGCTCTGACCTGCAAATTGTAAATTCCATCAACCAGACCGCTCAAAACTATTTTCTCTGAAACAGCCTTCTCAGCGCTCCACGCGCTAAAGACATCGCCAAGCTTGCGATATCGGTAAAGATAGCGAACAACGCCTGTTCCACCAACTGTTATCGCAGTTTGAGTACTGCTGGTCACCACTGGCGGCAGATTGCTCAGAACAGCAGTTTTAGCACCGGTATCGACAGTCAGTTCGTTAGAAGAACTGTCGTTGCCAGAGATGCCTACTTTGTTGGTAGCAACGACACTGACGTCGTAAACGCCATCAGGCAGAGCATTAGTTATCTGTGCTCTCCAGATGGTGCCATCAAGAGTTGCGCTGTAAGTTTGTGAATTTACGGTTACCTGAACTGTGGTTTCTGGATCATCGACTGTACCAGTGATCTCTGGCGTATTATCGTTCGTCAACAACGAATTAACGGTTACTCCGGGAACCAGGGCAGTGGTGAATGTCCAGCTGCTCTGATCACCGATCTGATTGCCATACAAATCTGCAATCGTTGACAATAAAGCAACCGTAATCGTCTGGTTGCCTGGCAGAGTAGTTGTCGGCGTCCAGATTATCGTTTTTTTATCGGCCTGAAGAACCGAAGTTCCTGAGACGGCTGTGCCCTGACTGGTAACGGCTATAGCACCAGATGTAACTGATGAGCCAATAAGAGCTTCACTGAACACTACACTGACAGTATTTCCTGGCGTAACGCCAACGGCATTGGCTGCCGGAGCACGGCTGACAATCGTCGGCGGCGTCGTGTCTGTTTCATCCATCGATTGAATGTTTACCAGGATACGCAGACTCACCTTGCCGGAAGCACCCTTGGGATCTGTAATGACAACGCTGACCGTCGCTAACCCGTAGCTGTCCATTGCTGTCCAGTTGGCTGTTGTCTGGTTACCGGTAACCTGAATCGTTCCGCGTGAAGCTGTCCACTGATACTTCAGATTGCTGAGATGCCCGGCGTCAGGGTCATAGGCAGTCAGGCTGAAATTGAGCTGCTCGCTGGTTACACAGTTGACAGTCTGTATTCCAGAAGTGTTTCTGGCATGCAGAGATCCTGAAGGCGCAATATTGCCAGAATCAGGCAGTAAAACAGTCTGTTCGACGAAGGCAGGTGTTGAACCACCGATAAATGGCCCGTAAAAGCTGGTGAAAGTCGAAGCTCCGGGCAGTTTAACGAATATCTCGGCCTGGCCGACACTTACCGGCAAAGGCGGCGTGGTAAAACTGCCGTTGCTGCCGATGGTAAACACATCGCCCCAGAGTTTCATCTGGGTGCCGACCGGCAACACATTGCCGGCTGAATCTTTAAGAACACCGGTCAGAATGGCTGACGCTTCTTCGACATCTATGTTTGGCGCTTTAACGTCGGTATCCGTATTCTGAACCAGTGCTCTGACTCTCTGTTTATAGGTTTTACCGCCGTATTCAAAGCTTGCAACGACAAAATGCTCGGCAGCGGGAATGCCGATAAAAGTATAGCTGCCTGAAGCGTCAGTGTATTGAGGGATTATATCACTGTAGCCTTCGAGCCAGACCTTCGCATTGGCAACCGGAGAGGTTCCGGTAGATGACAACAGGTTCACATTCTGAGCCACAGGAGCCTGTACAATGCCGGTCAGGGTGCGTGGCTTGGGCACACTTGAAGAACCGCCGCCACCACCACCGCCGCAACCAATCATAATAAGCAGAGCTACCGCAGTAACTATTAAAATACATACGTGAAGACGCTGTGATCCTGGAATTTTCATAGTCCCCTCCGGAAGCCGCTTATAAACTAACCAACAGTAACAAAACTCTCTCGCGAACAATCGCGCTTCATCGCTGATTTTACATCGAATTATATATTAAAAAGCCGATCAGCAAAGCTCCTGCTGATGATGCGGATAACAGCTGTTACGCCAGTCATATTTGACACACTCAAAATGATACTATAGGGATTTTGGCGAGTCAACCGGCTAAAACTGAGAACATCGATTCTCGGTGTCTAAAAAACGTTGTCAAAAAATTGAGAAATACTTCCCTATACAGCCCTCAATCAGTATAATTGTACCGATTAGGTTTAACTGGAGGCTGTTTTTATGAAAAAGCTGCTATGTCTGATGCTTTTGCTCAACCTGTTCTTCGTGGCAGGGAATACATCGTTGTGGGCCGACGCCAGGTCTGACTACGAAAGTTATGTTTCTACCTACAATGCCTATCGTAACGCCGTTAACGAAAAGAAGCCGGCCGCAGAGATTCTCAAACTGCTCGAAGCTTATCAGGGCGCCAAAGCAACTTACGAAGGCTCTCTCAACCGCACAAACGGTCAAACTCCAGGCACGCAAACTGCCACTGAGCAACAACAGACCACCACAACCAACACCGTTGCCGTCAATCCTGCAGACAACGAATATTCTGCAGCTACCCGCAAGCAGATGCCGGTTGGTCTGCAGAGAATTCTTGACCAGCTCTGGTCTGATTCCGGGCGCAAAAGCCCTGATCAGGCAATGAAAATGCTGTCAACTTTCATCGACTCGAACGGCGGCTCTCAGTATGCTGATGTTGCCCGTTATGAACTGGCGAAGGCTTTTGAACTGCTCAAAGACGACGAAGCTTCTGCCGCCAAAGTCCTCAACCAGATTGGTCGCAACAACCCGAATTCAAAAATGGCTGCACTGGCTAAAGAACGCATTAAGTATCTCAACGCTGCCAAACAGTATAGCCAGTGGAAAGAAGCTCTCAACAGCAAATACGCGGTATCGCGCGAAAGCTACTCAAAGTATCTTAACACTTCCTGGCTTGCTTTTCCGGTAAAGGTAACGCGCTGGATCGGCTACGCCGGCAAATTGTTCAACTTTGACAAAACCCAGAATGACTTTAACAAATTCCAGGTCTGGTATGAAGACATGGGCGCAAGATTTGCGCCGCCAGTAGAAATAACCTTCGACCGCTTCAAAGTAGCAAATGGCACCAGCAAACAGAATGCCGAAGTCAGTCTGTTTTACAGCAACTCCCAGGCCTGGTATTCACGCTGGAAAACCTTGAACGAAGCGCGTCATTCGATTGACATACAGTATTTCATCATGGATAAAGACGTATTCGGCTACTCTCTGCTTGGCGTGCTGCTCAAGAAAGCCAAAGAAGGGCTCAAAATCAGACTCCTGCTCGACGCACGCGGCACCAAGAAACTGACCCGCAAACTGCTCGGACAGGATCTTCTGCAGGAACTGACCCAATATCCAAATGTAGAAGTCAAGGTATTCAACCCGGTTCACAGCAACCTGCTTCTGGTTTTCAAGGACCCACGCAAACTGATTTCCTCCAACCACGACAAGATAATTGTTGTCGACAATGAATATGCGATCATCGGTGGCCGCAACGTTTCGATGGACTATTTCCTCGAACCCGAAGACCATCCCGGTGCCTATCGTGACTGCGACGTGGTAATCAAAAGCAGCGAAATCAGCGAGCAGCTCGATGCCGCATTTGATGAAGAATTCGCCAAGCTTGTTACCTATTCGATCACCAAAGAACTCTGGGGCAATGTCGATGTCATGTCAGACTACCTTGACGCCGGTCATGATGTTATGAACAGCCATATCAACAACGAACGTTTCGTAATGCCGAGAAATGCCAACAGCAAGTATCTCAAGGCCGCTGCCGAATTCCAGAAAGAAATCAGCGGTTACGACAACCTGCGCACCTACACCGGCTTCGACCCCTTTGCCAATTCAATTATTGCTCCGGCCAAAATCATCGACAAACACTCGATCAGCGGCCCACGCAATGATATTACCGACCAGATGATACGTTACATCGACGGTTGCAAAAGCGAAGTCGTCATTCAGAACCCATACGTCGTACTCACCGAGCGCATGTTCAATGCCCTTAAACGTGCTGGCAGGCGTGGCATTCCGATCTTTATGCACACAAACAGCCCGGCATCAACTGACAGCCTGGCAACTCAGGCCATGTTTTATGCCGACTGGAAAAAAATCTTCGCCGAAATCCCCAATATCCGCATCTTCGTCTACAAGGGCGCAAACAAGCTTCATGCCAAGAACTGGGTATTCGACCACAAAATCGGCGTAGTCGGCACCTATAACCTTGACTACCTCAGCGAAGAAGTCAATTCAGAAGTCGTAGCCGCCATCAAGTCTCTTGAATTCGCCAAACAGCTGCGCGACGAAATATTCGTTGATATCGCCAAGTCAGACGAATATGAAGTCAGCTTCAGCTCAACCGGAGAAGTAGAAGCTGTTAAGGGCCCGGATGATCTGCCCGGCAAAAACTTCTGGCTGCTCAAATTCATTTCAAAGCTCTCATTCCTCAAGAAAATAATCTGATGGAAAGTTAAAACTCCCGTCCAGCTAAGCTGGGCGGGAGTTTTTATTATTCTGGAAAATTGTATCGAAAAATTACTGGCCAATCAGGCCAATATCGCGACGATACTTGACGCGTTCAAGCTCGAGGCGCGCAATATCTTTGTAGCATTTGTCACGGGCTTCATCAAGCGTCTCACCAACGGCCGTAACACTTATCAGGCGACCGCTTTTAAATCGGTAATCTTCGGTTTCATCAGACCTGCGACAGTTTGAGAAAAACACCAGCGAGTCACGAACCCGGTCAAAACCTCTAACCACAGGGTCTTCTGCTTCTTCATCCGGATACCCTTCGCGTGCGACCACCACCGAAACGGCAGCATGCCTGCCAAAAGCAACTTCTGAACCAACCGAAGTCAGGCAACCCATGGCACAATCTTTAAGCAGACCAGCCAGGTCACCACGAAAACGGGTGAGAATACTCTGCGTTTCAGGATCACCAAGGCGGGCGTTAAACTCGAGAACGCGCGGGCCCTGCGGCGTCAGCATCAGCTGTATAGAAAGAAAGCCTCGATAAAGCAGATTGTCTGCCTTCATACCTTGCACTACCGGATCGACAATGCTGTCGATAATTTTGCGATCAAGCTCAGGAGTAAGATCTGGCGACGGGCTGACTGCGCCCATTCCACCAGTTGTCGGCCCGGTTTCGCCATCATCGGCTCGCTTGTAATCACGGCAGGAACTGAACGAAACCCACTGCTGACCATCGGTGAGAACTGTATAAGAACATTCAACGCCTTCGAGTCTCTCCTGCAGAATCAATGGCGCGCCATGCCGCTTCAAGAAATTTATGGCAGAATCTTTTGCTTCTTCAAGGGTTTCAGCAACCACCACACCGGCACCATGCGAGAATCCATCACACTTGACCACCCGTATGCCCGGATCTCTGGCGAAGGCAGCTTCGATCTCGGCAGCATTCACCACAATATGCGTGCGTGGCGATGGGATGTGGTGCCGTGACATGAATTTGGCGGCGAAAGCCTTGCTGGTCTCGATACGCCCGGCATCTTCAGCCGGCCCGATCACTGGAATTCCGGCCAACACCAGCGCATCGACCGTTCCGTCTTCAACAAACTTTGACGAACCGACAACCGCCAGAGCAACCTTGTCTTTGCATAGACGAACCAGCTCGGCATTATCTCTGAATGGAACACGCTTGCAGATAGCTGTGCTGCTCATGCCGACGTTTCCTGGACAAGCGATAATCTGATGTACCGATGGCGATCGCGCCAGAGCATACACCATCGAATGTTCTCTGGCTCCAGAACCGAGCACAAGTATATTCACTAAATACCTCAAAAACAGCACAAAATAAACAGGTCGCAATATGTTACTACTCTTTTAAACCTGCGTCAAGACTATACGTACAAAAAAACCGGGGCAATCCTCGCAGGAACTGCCCCGGCTCTTTAAAACTTACAGATTGATTTACTCGGTCTTGATCTGCTTTTTGAGTGCATTGTATTCGTCTGAATATACTTTCAGCTGCTCAAATACCTTCTTGGCGCCTTCCTGGTCGTTAGCTTCAACCTTGCGGTTGTATTCAAGATAGGTATCATAGTATTTCTTTTCAACTTCAGTGAGGCGCTGAGCCGAAAACGTTCCGGTCACTGGCGATGCGGTATCGGCAGAAACACTGCCCATAACCACCGGACCAGTGCCGCGACCAGTACCGGCTATCGAACCGACGCTGACCGGGAAACCGCCGCTGCTTCTGGTCTGCTGTTCAGCAGTCTGGCTGCCCTTGCCGAATATCGAAGTAATCTTGCCACCCTTGGTGAAACCGGCAATCAGTTTAGCAACCTTGCTGCCGAGGAAACCGCCGACGATACCACCGATGATCGGCCCGATCACCGGAATCGGTGCGCCAAGAGCCATACCAATTGCAGAACCTACTGAAGAACCGACGAGGTCAACCTTGTCGATTGCTTTGAAGGCTTTGGCCACTGAAAATTCACCGTTTTTGATACCACTGATAAGATTTGCGCCCATCTGGCCTGATGCCGAAGCGAACATTATCGGTATCACCGAGCCAACAAGAGCGCCGATCGGGCCCGGAACAAAAGTCTTAACCAGAGTAGAAGCAAACTGGCCACCGGCAGCACCCAGAGCCGAACCAACCACGTTACCGGCAAACTCGAGAGTAGCAACTGATTTGACCGCTTTCGAAAACGAAGGCTTGTTACCATGAATCATGTCAATTGCCAGGTTGGTGCCCACAGCAACTGTAGTAGTAATCGCGAGATTGGTAAACGAAAAACTGTTCTTAAGCGAAGCCTTGGCGTTCTGTGTGCCTTCGGCCACACCCTTAGCCATCTTGCCGGAAAAACTATCGGCATACTGCACTTCGGCAGAGGCGTCGAGCATCATCTTTTCGCCACTTCCCTCAGCGTCTTTAACTTTGCCGGCTTCGAAAGTCTTATCCTTGCTGATCAGGCCAACCTTCTGGCCTACTGCAAAAATCTTGGCTCTGATCGCATTGATGATATTCTGCATCGAATTTTTGATCGTAGCCAGAATAGCCTTAAGTTTATCAATTGTTGGAGCATACTTACCATTGCTCTGAATCTTCGAAGCCTGAGCACCAAGCTGTTCCACACCGTATGCCAGCTGCTGGTCGTATGAAAGGGAAGTCGGCGAAGCGCCAGCTTCGATGGCAGCCTTTGCCTGTGCGCCTGAGGTAGTCATAGTATTGCCGAGCAAAGACTTTGCACTGCCGAGAATCGCTTTTAAACGTTCGCCAATGCTCAGTGCCTGCATGTTATTGGGCGCGATCTGGTTATAAAGCGGAGTAGAAACTCTTTCGAGGCTCGCCAGAGTGCTCTGCGCAGTTCTCAGATTGCTCTGCAGGCTGTTAAGCTCAGGCAGGACATTATTGAGAATCGAAATATCTACCGGCTGGTTGCCGGCGACCGGAATCGAGACTTCCGGGGTCTGCGCATAGGCGCCGAAAGTTGACAGCACGAACATGATCACTGTCATCAGCGAGAGTCTGCGTAATGTTTTTGTATCAAACAGCTTCATATTTATTCCTCCGCTCTTTAAAAAAAGAGACATTCAAATCAGACGGTACAATTGTATTTCAATTATAAGAATACATTCAGCTAGTGTCAATGCCCCACCGTCCGCCGCCACTGCCTGTCACTCATCCTTGTCATGCGCTCGTACTCGTGCTTGTACTCATGCTCGTGCTCGTATTGGTATTGGTATTGGTATTGGTATTGGTATTGGTATTCGTTAGTGTAATTGTTATTAGTTGCGAAGTTTATAAAATCAACCAGGCAAATCCCCCCTTTTTCTGAGTCTCCTTCGCGGCTTTGTGCCTTAGTGAGAAAATCTATTCTCCTCGACAACGACAAGTTTTGACCGAGAATTGCTGAAATCAACCAGCAAATGCTTTGCAGAGTCTGGCAGGTGTTGTATCATCTTGGATATGAAAAACCAGCACATTTTGACCGTAATTCTTATGTTACTGCTGCCGGCATGTGTTTTAACCGCGGAAAGCTACCGCAAATGGGAGTTTGTCAACCCGGCGGATCTGAAAGTAACCATCACACCTGATAAGCCCGAAATCGTTGCCGGCTCGATTGCCACCTTTACGATTACTGTCCGCAACCGCACCAACCATACCGTTAAGATCCATTACCCGACCGGACAACAGTGGGACCTCGCGACTTATCACGGCAATACCCAGATTTACCGTTGGTCGCAGGGTTACACCTGGGCCGACGCACCGCACACTATTCCGCTTAAAGCCGGTGAAGCCCGCTCTGAACAGCTGACATGGCTCACCGTCGACCGCAACAATCTGCCGTTGCCGCACGGCGTCTATACAGCACATGGCATGGTGATGATAGCGCCGCGCCATCTGGTTTCCAATGACTGCAAAATTCGACTGCTGCCACCCGAAGTTAAACCGACAAAGATCATTGAAACCAGGCTGAATCAGCATTTTGACATCGAACTGCCGCGCTATTCC
Organism: Candidatus Riflebacteria bacterium GWC2_50_8; assembly: GCA_001787855.1. Taxonomy (GTDB): domain Bacteria; phylum Muiribacteriota; class Ozemobacteria; order Ozemobacterales; family Ozemobacteraceae; genus Rifleibacterium. The sequence continues at coordinate 16,029 of MFYY01000145.1, forward strand.
GGCAAACACGAAATTGACTGGAAAATCGATTACGCCTACAACGATAACCGCATTTCGGTGTTTTCGGTTAACAGAAGCGCCGACAAGACAGTGATTACCTTTCTCCCGAAGAGGGTCGGCCATGTTGAATTCGACCTGTATGCTTATCACGAGACGCAGGACGCGACAAAATCAATCGAGCGCCGCTCTTTCCGCATCGAAGTAAAATAACGGCCAGCGCCGGAGGAAACAATGAACAACATCGCCCCAACCAAACAAAACGTTGAAAGTCTGATGCTGAAGAAAGGCCTGCTGAGCGACGAACAACTCGACAAGGCTAAAATCATTCAGGCGCAGACCCTTGAGCGCCTCGAAAACATCATTGTCAGACTCGGCTTTCTTTCCGAACGGCAGATACTCGATCTCTGGGCTGAATTCCTCGGCATTTCGGTCGTCGACCTCACCAACATCAAGGTTGACGCCAAGATACTGCAGCTGATCCCTGAATACCAAGCCAAACAATACAAGATGATCCCATACAAGCGCGATGGAAACCGCCTCACCGTCGTCATGGCTGATCCATTCGACATCATGGCCACTGATATGATCGCGTTTCTTACCCAATGCAAGCTCGAAGTGCAGATTGCTCCCAAGAACCAGATAGAGCTGGCGATTCGTCAACTCTACTCATGGGAAGGCTTTTCAGTAGCTGGCGAAGAAAGCAAGAGCGATTTACAGGAAGCGGCCGATTCGGGCATAGAGGTCGTTCGCAAGACTTCCGAGCAAAGCGCTGTCGTGCAGTTTCTCAACACAGTGTTCAAACAGGCGATACTTAAACGCGCTTCCGACATTCACGTTGAACCACGAGAAGACATACTGCTGGTGCGTTTCAGAGTAGACGGCATGCTGCATGATGCGATGACCGGCC
>MFYY01000145.1:17046-19573 GCA_001787855.1 Candidatus Riflebacteria bacterium GWC2_50_8
AGGAAATCGACTTTCGCGTCAGCACCGTGCCCAGCCTGCTCGGCGAAAAAGCAGTTCTTCGTATTCTGCAGCGCGAAACTAAATTCGAACTCGATAACATCGGCTTTTTTCCAGAAGACCTCGCACGCCTCAAATCGGCGCTCGACGAACCTTATGGCCTGATACTGGTCACCGGCCCGACTGGCGCCGGTAAGACCACTACCCTGTTCGGTATGCTCAAATACTTTTCGAGCACTGAAATCAACATTTTTACTATCGAAAACCCGGTTGAATACCGAATTCCAGGCATTACCCAGGTACAGATCAACGACAAGATTGGTCTCGATTTTGCCAGCGGCCTGCGCACTGCGCTGCGCCAGGACCCCGACGTCATTCTCGTCGGCGAAATCCGCGATCTCGAAACCGCTGAAATCGCATTCAGAGCGTCACTGACCGGCCACAAGGTGTTGTCGACCCTGCATACCAACAACGCCCCGGCCAGCATCAACCGCCTGATCAACATGGGCGTTCCGGCCTATCTGGTAACTGCGGCCGTGCGCGTCGTCGTCGCCCAGAAACTTCTCCACCGCAACTGCCCGAACTGCAAAACCGAATACCGACCGTCGCAAAGCATCATGCAGCGCCTTAACCTCAACCCCGGCAAACTTATCGGCACCAGGTTTTACAAAGGCGTTGGCTGCCGCGAATGCAACCAGACCGGCACCCTCGGCCGCACCGGCGTCTACGAAACCATGCTGGTCACCGCCTCAATGAAAGACGTGATCATGGAAGGCGGCACCGAAATGGCGATCAAACGCATCGCCCGCCTCGAAGGCATGCGCACTCTGCGCGAAATGGCCATTGATCTCGCTGTTTCCGGCGAATCCACCCTCGAAGAAGTCGTATACGTAACTCCTTCTGACGATGAAGAAAAGCGCATCCCACTCTCAGGGATGCTTGGTGGCGGCGGAACAAACTATATCCTGCCGGTCCAGATGCAGCCAATGTCGGCAGCGATGCAGCCAGGATCCATGCAGGCACCCGTGGGCGTTCCACAACAGGCTCCACAGAAACGCGCGCCAATCGACCTTAACGATCCGGTAATCAAAACCATCATCAGCACTCTCGAAAGAGAGTATATGTTCTTCAGCGACGAGAAACTCGCGGAAAAACTGCACCTGCCAGAGTTACAGGTCCGCGAGCTCATACAGATGCGCAATCTTGAGCGTTCGCAAGAGGGCTTCAACCGCTACTTTGGCAAAAACCCCGCTGAAATGAGCGAAGCCGACATCGCCGACGTCATCACCATGATCTTTGATAAACACGGCGAAATTCCGGGTTTTATCTTTCAGGACGAAACCCAGGCGCCAATCTGGGCATCACTCGCCATTAAGGCCGCGCTTGAAAAGCTGCGTTTCCGCGTTCAGAAACCTGAAGAACTGCCAGAACATTTTACCGAACAGTTCATTGCCGATTCCGGCCTCGAACAGATTTACCTGTGGGCCAATCGCAGCCGTGCCGCCATGATCGAACTGGCCTTGCCCGGAAAATTCAAAGCCTGGCAGTTTAATGAAACCGATCAATGGCTGGAAAATCGTGATACCAACACCTGCGCCCGCGAAGCCCTCGAATGGCTGATGACATCTAAACTCGGCTGCAGTCGCGGTGACCTGCCAACGATGCTTAGCCGCGCCATCTTCAAAGAAAACAACCTCGGCGCTCTGCTCGAAAAGTTCAGTGATTCTTGCTTTCAGCTGGTCAACAACCTGTATCCGAATGTCTTCAAACCCTGGCAGTTTGCCGAAGAAGAGCCATTGATCTGGTTTCAGGAAGATCGCCTCGATGTCGCCGCCAATGCCACACGCTGGCTGATCGAAGAGCGCCTCGGCATGCCGGCAGAAGAAATTCCCAAACGCATCTCAATCAGGGAGTTCCATACCAACGGCCTGTCAAAGCTGCTCGACCTCTTCAACCAGAACCTTGCGCTGGTCATCGAAAATGCTTATCCTGCACGCTTCAAGCCATGGCAGTTCAACGAACAGGCCGATCTCTGGAAATCTCCCGAAGCCATGGAAACCGCGCGGCAGGCAACTGAATGGCTGATTAATGACCGCCTGCACCTCTCGCCGGATAAGGCCGCGCAACATTTGACCAGACGCCACTTTATCAATAACGGCCTGGGCCAGATGCTCGGCAGCCTGTTCAATCATTCGCACTTCATGGCTCTCGAAAACTGCATCGAAGAGCTTAAAAGCAACGAAATTTTCCAGAAAGCGCTGTTCAACTACGCCCACGAAGTCCGTGAAATCAACGCCCGCTGGGAAACCATCGCCGAAAAAATCGCGATCAACCACTTCGGCAAGGCGCGCTTCAAGGTCACCCTGCCCAATCTCAAAATCGCGCCAATCGTGCCTGAGAACGAGCGCATCTACATCAACGCCGCCAACCAGATCGAATATGTGCCGCAGATCGTTATCCCGCGACTCAGCGCTTACTCAGATTTCAGTGACTTTGCGAACTGGGTGCCATACTGCGACCGCCTGACCTA
>MFYY01000145.1:19651-24184 GCA_001787855.1 Candidatus Riflebacteria bacterium GWC2_50_8
CCTGATCGCCGGCCTGCGCTCAAAAGGCCTGCTCGACGTCGTCGAAAAGGTTCAGCAGCTTGTCGCCGCGCACACCCGCATGCTCGACCATAAAGCACCAGCCGGCATCTGAGATGCTGGCGCAATCTTTCTCGCAAACCGGCAGCATCAGAGAAGACAATCAGGATCACCTGTTGATCGATCCTGAGTTGCGGCTTGCCATAATTGCCGACGGCCATGGGGCCGCTGGGAAAGTGCTGGCCGAGCAAACTGCTGTTGCCATGCACCAGCGCCTGCGTGAGATTTCAGCGGTAACCGGCGGCGATGAAAATCTTTCCCGTCTCAGCGAAGCCTATGAAATGGCCTGCCAGACGGTTACCAGCCAGACTGGCGACGATAACCGCTGCGCTATCGATGCTGCCTGGATAAGCCGCGGAACCATTGCAGTCTTTGCCACCGGCACCTGTCGCCTGCTCACCTCGCTGCCCGAGAGCAACGAATGGCGAGAACAACGGGAACTCGCCCTGCCAGCTGGTGACGGCATGTCAATACTGCTGGTTTCTGAAGGCGCGGCCGCCGCTTTGAGCTCTTTGCAGCTGCAGCCAGCTCTCAACGGCCTGCTCTCCCAGACCGACTCAGAAAGTTTCACAGCTTTTGCAGACCAGACAACAGCCATTTACGACGGCGATGACTGCAGCGCTATTCTGCTCAGACTCGACAGCAGCGACCTCACTGCCGGCACCCCTCACGAACTAGAACTTTTCGAACACTACAACCGCTCGTATTCGTGCAAACTCTGGGTTCCGCTCTCCATCGCCGGCTGCGTCGGCCTCGCCGCCATCGCCACCGCCAGCAAGCTCAAACCACTCATGAATCGTATCAAAAACTGAGCTTTCGCAAACCTCGCACAGGGAAAGCGAGCACAACAATAGAGTAAATTAAGTAATAAGTTGATTTGTTCCGATAGATATTGTGATAATCATTTTCAGGAGCAAAACATGAATACATCTCAGAACCAGTTCAATATCGGAATTGACGGCACTTACCAGACAGTTGAGACACCTCGCGGCGCCATAGTCAACGCTTCCGGTTGGCAACGCAGCCAGGGAGCAAGCCTGCTGCGCGGTCGCTGAGCAAAAGCCATGGCGATTTCAACCAAACCGCCCAGCGGAATGCGCGATTTTCTGCCGGCCGAACTGGTGCGGCGAAGATACGTTGTTAACACTATTCAGCAAACTTACGAGAAATATGGCTTCGTGCCGGTCGAAACACCATCGATTGAGAACCTTTCGACCCTGCTCGGCAAATACGGCGATGAAGGCGACCAGCTCCTGTTCAGAATCCTGCATCGCCGCGACAAACTGGCCCGAGCACTCGAAAATGCTGAAGTCGGCGAAAAAGACCTCTCCGATCTCGGCCTGCGCTATGATCTGACCGTTCCACTGGCGCGCCTGATCGCCAATAACCCCGAATTACCGAAATTTTTCAAACGCTACCAGATCCAGCCGGTCTGGCGCGATGATCGCCCCGGCCGCGGCCGCTTCAGAGAATTCTGGCAGTGCGATGTCGACATTACCGGCAGCAAATCATTGATTGCTGAAGCGGAAGTCTGCTCAGCCGTTGCCGAAGTCTTGCTGACGCTTGGTTTCAGTAATTTTGAAATTCACCTCAATCATCGCCAGCTTCTCAAGTGCCTGATAAAGGCAGCCGGAATCGCTCTCGACAACGAGGCTCTGACTCTTGTCGCAGTCGACAAACTCGACAAAATAGGTCTGGAAGGCGTCGAAAAAGAGCTTGAGCAGCGCGGTATAAACCAGGCTCAGACCCAGGCTCTGCTTAATCTGATTCAAAGACCATGTGGCATCGACGAAACCGGCGAACTGCAGCGTCTTAAAGACGCGCTCTCTGGCGACGCAGAAGCCACTGCTGCTATTGCCCAGCTTGTCGAACTCTGCAAGCTTCTCGACAACTCAAAAGCAGTTAACCACTACAGCATCGACGCTTCACTGGCGCGCGGACTTGGTTATTACACCGGCCCGATTTTCGAAATCCGTTCTTCTGATTTTTCTGGCAGCCTCGGCGGCGGCGGGCGCTACGACGGCCTGATCGGCATGTTCAAAGGCAGCGAGATTCCGGCTGTCGGTTTTTCGATCGGCTTTGAACGCCTGCTGCTGGTTCTCGAAGAAAAAGGTCTGTTCGGCAAGATCGACTGCGGTCCCGACGTAGTAATCTGCCATTTCGACGATGTTGCCGACTCAGCAGTTATTGAAGCCGCCAACAGCATGCGCGAGCATGGCGTAAAGGTCGAAATTTATCCCGAGACCCCCAAACTCGGCAAACAGATTGGCTACGCCGAGAGTATCGGTGTCGCCTGGGTTGCCATCATGGGTGCCAAAGAGGCCACAGAAAAGGTGCTTTCGCTCAAAAACCTGACCTCTGGCGAACAACACACCATGACCTATCAGGACGCCGCCGGCAAAATCCTCAACAAATAGATCAAACGCGTTTTTCAATCGTAGGGGTTCAACATGTTGAACCCCTACGCCTTTTCTTCCTCTTTCTCTTTCTCTTTCTCTTGTTCTTTCTCTTGTTCTTTCTCTTGTTCTTGCTCTTGCTCTTGCTCTTGTTCTTGCTCTTGTTCTTGCTCTTGTTCTTGCTCTTGTTCTTGCTCTTGTTCTTGTTCTTCTTCCTAATTCCTCTTGAATGTCCCCCTCAATCTGCGAAAATCGGCGTAATCGGCGGATAAATCCCCACCGCCTTTTTTCTCTAAACTATGCCGGGCTTTCTTCCGATAGTTAACGAGAAATAGAATTCATGGAGGAAACACAATGAATATAGGCAAATTTAATCCGAACCTCTTCGACCGACCAGACAGCGCAAAAGAAAACGGCAAGGCCGAAACCAGACTCAGCTTTGAAGCTGATGAAAAGCGCCTGCGCAATAGCGCCTTCAAAAAAGACGACCTGGTTAACCGTTTCTGGAACATGACCGACTCGATGCCAAGAGACAACCAGATTGCCTTTGCCGCCACCGTTATTGCTGGTCGCATAATGAACCAGGGCATGACCGAAGAAAACCAGGCCTTCATGAAAAACGTCAGCAACCGCTTCTCACCCGAAGAAATCGGCGCACTCAAAAAGCAGGTTCTCGAGCACCCGGCCGCCAAAGGCAAGAACACCGGCGAACTCGAGAAATTCTTCAGTGACCTCGAAGACCTCATGGCCAGCCAGAAAAACGAAGAACTTGACCCGCTCAAAAAACAGCAGGCAATTCCGCGCATGCGCTCGGCCGACGACATTTTCTTCCAGACCACATCAAAATTCAACCCACTCTCCAGAGTCGCCTCGGTCTAGCAGCAACACCCTGCGCTGCAGTGCTAAACGTATTGGCGCCACACGCCACAGGTCATTGCGAGCACAGCGAAGCAACCGCAAATGAGCTGCAACGGTTCAGGGGTTGAAAAAGCCAGCCTGAACCATTTCGAGAGTCGCATTTACGCCCATCAGAAACGCGGTGCCGTTGATCATCTGATCAGCGGCTATTTTTTTTACGACGATCTCGTCTGAACACTCAAAATCCTTGAGCATGGCATGGAAAAAGTGCTGCTGCAGCTCGGTCATACGACCCTCTATGGCGTAATTAAGCCAGTTTCTGCCATGCACGCCGGTGCGGTGCAAAAATCTCTTCAGTTCGACGGTCAGACGCTTATACCAGTCCACGCGAAAACGCCGGCCCAATGCCATATTGCGCGCCGTCAGCAACAACCCGCACAACGCCGCATCGCCAGTTCCGGGAAACCCGCCGCCAAAACCGACAACACCAATAAGTGGCAGTTCAGACATCTCAACCAGATGATTCTGGATCGTTTCTGACAGCCTTTTAAGCCGAATTTCCAGTTCACTGAACTCGGGACTTTTTGTCTTGCGAATCTGTCTGGCAATCAGGCTCTTCATGTGTCCTGGAAAGTCACGAATCGCAAAGCGCTCTGCCGAATCAAAAGTTCGGCCACCAGCCAATTTTAGCTGGGTCAGAAAAGGTATTTTGAGGCAGTTATCGGCCAGTTTCCAGCCGTCTTCGGAGAGCGGCTGATCGAGCGGCGGCAGTTCTCCGCACACAATAAAATCAGGTCCACAGCCAATTTCCTTGCCGACAACATTGATCATGTGCCCATCCAGCGCAAACAGCACCAGGCGATCAGTTGAGCGCTGGCGCAACGAATAACTTTTTCCCGCCGCGCTGGCCTGCAACAGCTTTGCATCGACGGCTTCAACCTCTGCAAAAAACCGGTTCTTTTCTTTCATAAGCCGATAGTACCACAACCCCCATCACTTTGTCACGACCCGACAAGCACTTTCAGCTATCCATGACAAATGCCTGCCCAATCTTCTGCCTGCATTTTTATGCGTTGAACTACAGGTGTTTTTTTGTTGCTAAGCAATCAGCTGACGGGCGCCGATATACAGAAGGACTAATTATCTGATCTGCAAAAATGGCCCCTGCCGGCGTCGCTGCGACTGGGCACCAAGGCTGAATCTGAGGAGATAAAATGAAGCG
>MFYY01000145.1:24219-24608 GCA_001787855.1 Candidatus Riflebacteria bacterium GWC2_50_8
TTATCCTGTATCCATCAAGTCCGGCTCATGCAACTTCCAACCTGAGTAATGGTGTCGTTCAACTCTTGAACGACAACGACGCCAATGGCTACATCAACCGCGGTGACACGATTCGAATTACCTGTACAGCCTTCTGGGTAGCTCCTTCGACCGCCTGGCAGGTAGCCCCAACCGTAGATTTAAGCACAATCGGCATGGGCAACGTTGCCATGGCTGACCTCGGCGGCAGCAACTTCCGGGCTGACATTGTCCTGGCAAACTGGAATCCGGCAGTAAACTATATTGCCAGAACAATAACCATTTACTGCATGTCTGACGTAGATTTTGACTATAGCGCCATCGCGGCGGCCCCGGTGTTTGACCTTTGCCAGGTCGAGGGAACTGGTGCG
>MFYY01000145.1:24685-24827 GCA_001787855.1 Candidatus Riflebacteria bacterium GWC2_50_8
GTATCAGACTGATCCGCTTGGCGGCACGATCTGCACTGTTAATCTCACTCCGATTGGTGGCAACATTACGACCCCGATGCCCTGTATAAATACCGGCACCGGACTGTTTGAAGTGCTGTCTGACCCGATTCCAGCAGGAATC
>MFYY01000146.1:0-5313 GCA_001787855.1 Candidatus Riflebacteria bacterium GWC2_50_8
GGATGCGATTTCATTTCCATGAATTCCTGGTCGGTGAGCTTGCCATCTTTATTGAGGATGCTCAGCGGAATCTTAAGCTTGCCAACATCATGCAGCAAAGCGCCGATACCGAGATCATCCATTTCTTCGCGCGGAAGATTGAGGGCCTGCCCGATCAGCAGGGAAATCGTCGCGACATTGATATTGTGCGTGAAAGTGTAGTCATCGAATGACTTGATATCCATCAGGTTCAAGATGGCATCAGGCGACTGCAGCACTTCGTCGACCAGCTTGTTAGACACTTCGGCAGTCTGTTTCGCGTCAATGCCATGCCCGGACTTTACCTGGTGAATGACATCTGAAACCGATTTAAAGGCAAGAACCTGAGTCTTCTTGGTGATAACGACTTTCTCGCCGGTGGTGATCGACTTGAGCTCGGGAAATTTTTCGAAGAGCAGATCGAAGCTGCGTGCAATGCCGCCGACATTTTCAGCGTCGTTGATGTCGGTTATCTGAAAGTCGCTGACGACGTATTCTTTACCATCTTTGGTGCGCAGATAGAGGTCTTTGCGGATCATCAACGCTTCAACATCGTATTCGCAGACCAGTCCGCGAAAAATAAAGCGCGATGGCATCTGCTTGCTGCCAATGCGGTCGCCCTGGATCCAGACGAACTCCTTGCAGGAGCCGATATAGCTGTATCCGGTAAAAATTGTCGCTTCGATAAGTTTAGTTGTTTGTGCCATAAAAAAATGAATCACCCCGGAGGGTGACTCATTATAACACGCTTAACTGATTAGTAAAAGAATTCAGCTGTTTTTTATTTCGGCAACGAGATCTTCGCGATAAGCGCTGCTGTCATGAGCACTTTCGAACAGAACACGATTACGTACAAAGGAAATCGCCAGCCGTGCCTGCGGGGTATTTTTGATGCGCAACCAGCTTGCGCTGTCGCCGTTCCTCAGGTCTGCACAAACCAGAACCGCTGTGCGTTGACTGATTTTTTCGATCTGCTTGAGGACTTCGTTGCGCATGGCAACGTTGCCTTCGCCAGCAAAAAGATCAACGTTGTCAATTATCGCCTTGAGTCCTGCATCAAGGGAGAGATTGTTGATGAGTTCGTCATGCGCGGCCGGAGTAACCAGGCCATAGGTTCCGGCCTTGTCGATCAGATAAAGAACTGCCGGCACATTGAGTTCATTAAATTTAGCAATCTCAGACGCAGCAGGAATAAAGGTGGAACACAGCTCAAAAGTAAACGACAGAACTTTTAGTTCGCCATAAAGGAAGTCGTCGGTGTCGCCCATCGCCGGGTAGAGATCAGCACTGATTTTGGGAGTGTATTTGTTAAAACGTGACATATCGCCGGCCATTTTGACAAAAACTTTTGAATCAGGATTGGGAATGTTGTAGGCATAACTGAAGGGATAGAGAATCAATTCGGAGTAAGTGTGAAAAGAAATGCTGGCCTGAAACTTTTCGCGCTCAGCAAGTTTCTTGATGTTTGTAGTTTCAGATTCACTGAAAGGACCGGTGCCATGATAAGTATCTGCACTGCCAGAATTGCTGGCTCCGGCATTACCCCACTGGTAACCATAGTTGCGATTTGGGTCAACGCCATACGAACCATCAGCGTTTTTGCGGCGATTTTTGCGCCAGTATTTGCTCTTTTCCATTGAATAGATAACGCCATCGGGATTGACCATTGGAACAATCCAGGTTTCGCGGTTATCAACAAGATTTTTAATTTCAGGATTGCTGGCATACTCGGTCAGCATCTGTTTAGCTGTCGCCATCGGCACTTCAACAGAAGGCCATTCTCTCGAGTGATGTGCACCCATAATCAACGCGGCCGGCTCTTCCTCGTTCTTTGTCGGGTTATCACTGATCTTGAGCGCCCAGACATCGCGATCTTCAAAGCTTTTGCCAATCGACTCGACAACGCATATTTCGGGATACTCGGCTGCCCATGCCTTGAACTGCTTTTCCATGGTGGCATAGGTATAATACGAAGAATTTTTGTTCTGAGTAGCTTTTACTTTTTTGATGTAGGCATCAAGGTCTTCGATGATAACTTTGACCGGGTGGCCTTTGTTGACAAATGCCATAACCTGATCCTGATCGATAACGATTTCTGCGAAATCTACACCGCGTTTAGCGATGTCAAATCCCAGTGATGCCAGTGATACGATCTGCTTGTTGGTAAGTTTACCCACCTTGGCCAGACATTTAACCGGCTCGGCAGAAACCGTTCCAAAAGACAGCAGCGAAATACAACAAAAAATGGTAGTGAACAATCGCCTCATACTCTTATCTCCTTGTAAGGCACCAATTACTAGAACTTTACTACTTGCTACTCAAAATACTGAATGAGAATATGCTAATTTTACGCCCGTACATAACAAGTGTCAACAGCAATTCAAAAATATCGCTGCAAGTTACAGTTTTAAATCTGCCAGATGACAACTGGGCAATAATTTGACGATCTGTGCTACAGATGTTAGTATCTTGTGCACGATATAATGTATGGGCAGCAGTGCTGAACGTCTGCAAATGGAGCTTTCTATGAAATTTAAATCTATTTTTTCTATTTTGTTGCTGACGGCATGCGCTTTGCTGGCAACAGCACTGACCGGTTGCGGCGGAGGTAGCGGTGAAAGTGCTGACCCGGCATCAATGGTAGCAACTCTTTGCGCCGGAACCATTACTCATCAAGATTCAGGGGAACAGAACATTCTGTTTGCCGCAGTAAAAGGTGCTGGCAGCGGGGTAACCGGCTGGGTCGAAGACCCGAACGGCAAACGAATTGCCAACCTGTCTTATGTTTCAGCCGCCAACTCGCAGGAAGTAACCCTCTCTGCCGCAAACACAGCGCTTACTCCAGGCAAATACACATTGTATTATTCGGTTAACACCGAGACTTTCAGTGTCAGCCGGAATCTGGACTGGGGAGCAGCCCTGCCCCGTTTTCAGACCGCACCTGCCCCTCCCGACTGGAACCCGGCCAACCGCATTATTTCTGTTGGACCGGTATCAGTCAATTCAGGCACCGCAGCCTATTATCTCAGGGTCTATTCCGCTGTTTCAGACTATCTGTACACTCAATCAACACCCGTCCCGGGCGGCGTGCTCTCAGAATATCTTTCGAGCAGTGACAGTGAGTTTCGCATCATGGTAATTGCCGATATCAGCGAAGGTGGGCAGATCGTGGCTACAGCAAGATACTTTTACGCGGCCGCCAGCTACTGACCTACTGTAAGGCCGGTTCTTTCTCGGCGCTGACCCAGTACCAGGTGAAACGCAACTCATCGGACTGCTTATAAACACTGGAAAGCCTTTGCGGTGCCGCGGCAATTTCATGCCCGGCCGGCACGACAATCGTCGATTTGCCCTGCGTAGCAGCAGCACGCCCCTTAACCACGCAAACTCTTGTCAAGACGGGATTGGTCTTTATCACTACAATAGCGTCAGAAAGTTCAAGGCTGAGATGTGCAGTAGTCAGCCTGATTGTTGCAGACCCAATTCGGCATCCGGCAAGACCCTGGCGCAGTTCATATTTTTGCTCGTCAAGAAGAGTTAGAACGGTTTCCTGCTTGGTACGCAGCTCTGAATCGCCTTCCTGTATAAAGCACTGGCCGTCGGCCAGACTTATAATACTGGTCGAGGACGGCACCTGATATTGCCCGAGATGCGATTCAAATGGCTCTTTGTCAGGACTTTTGATGAAAACCCGGCCACGGACAAAACGCATGTCAAATTCAATGTTTTCAGCCTGTGCAAATAGAGTTGACGCTGATGCCAACAGCACCATGATCAGCAGCATAAACTTTAAAATCGGCTTCGGCATCGCAACAGCACTCATTCAGCGGGGGAAAAGATATGCAGCATTTTGTTCGCAGCATCAGTGACTGCGATCTTGCCATCGCTACGTACAGCAATTGAGGTCGGCAACCAGGGCTTGGGGGCCGGCGGCGCCTTCAATTCGGTCAGAGTGGCGCCTTTTCTCGAAAAACGCATGACTCTGAACAGACCGGCATCGCAAACCCATACGCCACCCCAGTTATCCACTTCAAGGCCACTGCCATCAGTGCTTCCACTCTGAAATGTAGCGTCAAACTGCCCCATCGGGCTGAATTTCTTAACCAGACCATTCTTTTCAAGAATAAAAAGCGAGTCCTGATCGGCTCTCACACTTACTGGAGCTTCGATCGGCGCAGATGTTGTCGAGCCAAAGCTGCCCAGAAAACCGCCCTGTTGATTAAAACACAGTATCCTGGCAGTTCCACGATCGGCAACCCACATTTCATCTTTTCTGAAGCAGACTCCACCAGGAAGATCGATCACAACGCCGGCATCAGATTCAGAAAAAATCGAGGTAACGAAAAGCCCATCGGTGGTGAACTTATGAATTGCATGTCTGGCCGTATCAGAGATAAACAATGTTGCGTTTTTCTGTGCCAGGGCAACCGGCAGCCCAAAGCCGCCCTGCGTATCGCCCCTGCTGCCAAAGCTTGTGCGCAGAATGCCGGCGACATTGTAATTTGAAACGCGGCGAAGCTGGCCATCGAGAACCCAGAGGCTGCCGTTCTCGTCCCATACAACATCCTGCGGCCATGCAAGAAGAGTGTCAGCTTCGTTATCAACAAGTAAAATGCTTTTTTCAAGCGAAAAGGAAGCGTTATCAGCCAGCTGCTCTCTGGCGCTGAAAGGCTGAATGCTGAATTCCTCTTTTGGCTTCTCATAAATCAGATCGTCTGATGCCTCGATATCGCTGAAATCTACAATGCCAGCAGCTGATTCGGCAGACTTCTGCCAGCCGGCCCGGTAAGCCGTAGTTTTTTGCTCAGCGCCATCAATGGCGGCAAAAACTTCTACGCTGCATTCTGAAGCGATCAATGCCATCGGCAGTTCGAGTTCGAGCGCATATGGTCGGGCTCGCCAATTCATGCGGTCGAGCGAACCAAAAGGCAGACGGGTCTGCTCACTGGACAGTTGCAGAAGCCTGCCGCCGTCGGCACTGACTACGACTTCGCAATTATTGAGCGCCAGCATTTGACCAGCCGGGTTGGCAAGCAGATGATCCTGAGGCTTCCAGGAGATGATAATCATCAGGAGGTCGCTGGCAACAGGCTTAAAAGCAACCGCCAGTTCGGGCATTGCCTCGACCTGGTAAGATCGTGCCTTATTGCCGGCAGTGTCGAATATTTCGAGATAATAGACCGCGCCGGGAATAACCGCCTGCGGCAGAAACATCAGGACATCAGGCTCGGGGCTGAAGAAACTGCCTGCTACAGCATCCTGACTGCCGTCGGCCAGCGTGTTATAAATTTTGAT
>MFYY01000146.1:5331-14132 GCA_001787855.1 Candidatus Riflebacteria bacterium GWC2_50_8
TTCAGGCATCAGACTCAACGAGTCAGCAGTGAATCTGAAACCGACGAACGGATTTACGAAGTGACCGGCAGAGGGAGCGCTAAGAATCGGCAATGTCAGGCTAACATCGGCGGATACAGTTTCAGAAGCAGCGACAGATGGAACGCTGAGAATCGTCACCACCTGACTGGCTGTGACGCCGGCAGTTTCAGAAGCAGCTACTGGCGGGGCCGGCATTGCCACAGACATGCTGGCAACAGAAGCGGGCTGCGAGAAAACCGGTTGCGCGGGCGCTGGATAAGCATCGACCGGCGCACTGGCAATAACCACTGCCTGTGAGATATCTGCAGTAACACTGGCGGCCTCTTTAGCTGAGGTCAAAACGGTCGCGGCCGGCTGATCGGCAGCAGGTTGTTCGCCGGTGGTTTCGACTACCTTGAGTACGAAACGAATTTCGCCGCCAAGACCGGCGGCGGGCACAAGGGTAATTTCATAAATCCCGGTTTCTGTGAGATTCAGAGAAGTGATGCCGCGATCTTCGCTATAGCTTATGCTGGTGTCAGAAGTAAGCTGCACTTTTGCAACCCTGACCTTGTCGGTCATGCCATGGCCCTGTTCTTCTATCTCAAATCGGATCTGGGAGCCTTTTTTGAGAAGAATATAGTTGGTAATTCTTGCGTCATCGCCACGATCAGCCGAAAATACACCGCGATAATCGAACAGTCTTTCGGCAAAAACAGAACTGGCAGCAAGAAGCAGCAACAGAACAGAAACCATGAGCCTTTTCACTTTAAAACCTCCAGAATAAGAACGAATCAAAAAAAACAGGCGGCAAGTCCTGCCTTTATGGCAAGTCCTGCCGCCGCCTAAGTTACTTATTTAAGCCATATTGAATCGGGGTAGTTATCAGAAAGAAGCTTCCATACCGTCTGAGCTTCAGAATAGGCCAGGTGCTTGTTATAGACATCTGAGAGCACGGCAAAACCGTGTTCAGCCTTACTCATGCGAGGCTGCCCTGAAATAGCATCAACCAGCAGGTCGGTGCCAAGGTCAGAGAGAGTCGGTACAGCGAGCAGACCGGCCAGAAAAATTCTGTCTTTGGCGAGAGTAGGCAGGTAGAGAGGGAAAAGCAGGTCTTCTACAAGTTTGCTTACCTGAGGAGTCATCTGTTCTTTTATCAGCAGGTAATCCTGATAAGCTTTCTCCTTGGCGCCTACTGCGGTATTATACAGCAAATTTGCCTGGATTCCACCCCATCCGGTGACGTTAATGCCCTTGATTTTGCTTTTCTGGCCATGCACCATATCACCAATTACCAGCAGAAACTGGATATATTCATAACTTATTACCGGCAGATAGCCATTGTCATAGGGAAACAGATGTGCAAGATTGGCGAGCTGCTGCAGAGAGGCGTAACCATCGGCAGTTAACAGGCTGCGCTGATTGAAAGACGAAACAATAGCTTCGATCTCGGCCAGCTTCTCAAAACCTTTCAGAGATTTCATCTGCACCAGCATTTCTTCGGCGGCTGCGGCATCACGGAATTCATAGAGATAGAGATAGCGCAGATCAAGCAGAGCCTTGTAAAGCTCGGCATTGGAAGCTTGCGGGTAATTGCGGATAAATTCGCTGAGTTTGTTAAGCCGCATCTGCGGTGACGCAGCATGCTTAACTACTCGGCTGAGGCTGCACCATTCAGTCCTTATCGGGTTATAGTAAGGAGCCATGGCGTCTTTGACCGCAAGCGAGGTAAGTGCTGCTTCGGGAGCTCTCTTGGCGAAATAAGCAGAATCAAGAGCAGAATCGAGGAGCTCAACGGCTTTGTCGCCGCTGATTTTGCCGGCAGCAACACGATTTAACAGACCATCGACCATTCTGTTGCCAGAATGAAAACGGCGCAGGTCTTTGGTAAGAGCAGATGACAGCTTTTGCAGACGCTGACCCTCGATAAACCTTTCGGCGCTACGATGGTGCCCGGTTGAAACATAACCGGACAAAGTCTGGGTCTGTTCCGGGTAAGCAAATTTGCCTTTGGCGGCGGCAGCGGCATCAAGAGACGAAGACACCGCTTCGTAATTACCTCGTGCGTATTCGGCCATGGCGCGATAAAGATTAACTTTTTTGAGATAACGGCCGTTCGGAAAAACCTTGACGTATGTCTCGGCGGCCAGTGCTACTTCTTCAACCAGCTCGGGGCTGAAGCAGCTAATCGCTTTATAGAAGCCTTCTTCTCTTACCGCAGGCTTGTATTCATCTTTTGTCCAGGCGATTGCTGATGCAAAGGCATCACGCAGCATGGCCTGAGCCTTGCCCGGATCGCTGACCCACAACTTGCCGGCAGCAGTGATATTCTTTTGAATGCTGCTCAGCGCGGGGGCCGCATTTATCGAAACGGTAGCCATAATCAGAGCAAAACACAGAGCAATACGCAGATATTTCATTTTTTCCTCCACTCAAAAAGAGTTATGTTTGTGGCTGTCGGTTCTTATCGTCATTGCCGCGATTTTTCTTGTTTTTCCAGCGGCGGCGGCGATTCTGGCCTGGTGCTGATTCCTGGGACTGAGCAGGATTATCGGTTTTTTCGGACTGCTGATCAGGGGCCTTTTCAGAAGGCTTTTCTGAGGGTTTTTCAGCAGGCCTTTCCGGGCGCCTTTCTGGTCGTCTTTCAGGGCGTCTTTCTGGGCGGCCTTCTGGACGACTCCCTGGCGATCTACCTCTTTCCGGTCGTGCATCTGGATTTCTGGCAGGCCTGGCGCCGGCTTCTCCGCCCTCTGGCCTGCTGCCCTGAGGTCTTGGAGCGCGATTTGAGCGTTCAGCAGGTCCACGTTGCGACTGCGGTCGTTTGGGCCTGTTATCAAGGTTTTTCACTTCGAGGCCGGCAATGATTCTCTCAACGGCATCAAGAAAATCTTCTTTGCCTGCCGCACTTTTCGCCGAAAATGCCATGGCAAAGCCAATATGAAGATCTTTGACAATCGAATCCCGCATTTTTGCGACCTGCTGATGACTAAGCTTGTCAGACTTGGTAAGAATAGCAATATTATTGATCTTCTGATCCTTGATCCAGCTCTGCATCTGCGTATCAAGTGGCGATGGCTTGTGCCTGATATCGAGAACCTGGATAACGCCTTTGAGATTTTTGCTTTCAGCAAAAAACTCGTTCATCATCGTCTGAATTCTCTGGCGGGTAACTTTTGAGGCCTTTGCATAACCGTAACCAGGCAGGTCGACGATATAGAATTCTTCATTGATACAATAATAATTGATAGTGAGGGTTTTACCAGGCATCGCGCTGGTGCGGGCCAGTTCCTTACGCCCGGTTATGCAGTTAATCAGCGACGACTTGCCGACGTTACTGCGGCCAACCAGCGCTATTACCGGCAATTTATCGTCAGGTAATCCATCTTTGCCGACAACGCATGCGCTGAATGTGGCTGAGGTAATTTTTATGGTCATGCTATTCCCCACGCTTCCTGGTTGTTCGTTTTTTCTTGGCGGCAGTGCCAAGGGCGCGGCGGCTGAAGACCAGCGGCGTCTTTTTTGGTTCGCCACGCAGTGCAAGACCGAGAACTTCGCCTGCCGAAGCAACCTTGTAAATGGTCAGATTCTTTCGAATCTGCTCAGGAACTTCTTCGAGTTCCTTTTCGTTTTCATTGGACATGATAATATTGGTGATACCCACTCTATGCGCGGCCAGGAGTTTTTCTTTGATGCCGCCGACCGGCAGCACACGACCACGCAGGGTAATTTCACCGGTCATCGCGAAATCACTGCGCACCGGCACTTCATTGAGGGCCGAATAAATCGCGGTTGCAATGGCAATACCCGCCGACGGACCGTCTTTGGGCACCGCACCTTCGGGAAAGTGAATATGCAAGTCGATTGAATCGTAATCAATCGGCCGCATCTTGATTTCATCGGCGTGGCTACGCAGATAAGAAAGTGAGGCATGTGCCGATTCCTTCATGACTTCGCCAAGAGAACCGGTCAGAATGATCTTGCCGCGGCCGGGCATAACCACGACTTCTATCGGAAGAGTTGTCCCACCGACTTCTGTCCAGGCCAGGCCGTTTACCAGGCCGATATCATCCTTGTCTTCGCGCTTGCTGTTATGATACTTGGGAATACCCAGATATTGCTCAATAGAAGCGTTGGTAACGGTCAACAGCAACTGGTTTTTCTTGTCAGGATCAGTCTTGATCTTACCAAAAACCAGATCCCGCGCGATTTTGCGACAGATCGAGGCAAGTTCGCGCTCGAGGTTGCGCACGCCTGCTTCGCGGGTATATTTTCTGATAACTTCGACAACGGCCGACTCTTCAATTTTGATGCCCTTCTTAACGATGCCGTTGGCATCCTGCTGCTTGGGTACCAGGTATTTTTTGGCGATTTCGACCTTTTCTTCTTCTGTGTATCCGGGCAGATAAACGACTTCGAGACGGTCGCGCAATGGGCCTGGAATCGTATGCGGCACATTGGCAGTAGTCAGAAACAACACTTTCGACAGGTCGAATGCCGTCGAAATGTAGTGATCTGAAAAAGCATGATTCTGTTCGGGGTCGAGAGCCTCAAGGAGCGCTGAGCTCGGGTCGCCTCTGAAGTCCATGCCCATTTTGTCTATTTCATCGAGCAGAACAACGGGATTGCGCGAACCGGTGTCGCGAAGCGCCTGAATTATGCGACCTGGCATCGCACCGATGTATGTGCGGCGATGACCCCTGATTTCAGCTTCATCGCGCATACCGCCGAGAGAGATTCGCGCGAACTTACGATTAAGCGCGCGGGCAATCGACTTGCCCAGTGAAGTCTTACCAACACCTGGAGGCCCAATCAGGCAGAGAATCGGGCCCTTAATCGATTTTTTCAGCCGGCACACAGCAAGATACTCAAGAATTCTTTCTTTTACCTTGTCGAGGCCAAAATGGTCTTCATCGAGAATCTTCTGGCACTTTTCGAGGTCAATACGGTCTCTGGTCTGTTTTTTCCAGGGAAGGGCGACCAGCCAGTCAATATAATTGCGCGAAACGGTAGCTTCGGCAGAGCCTGGCGGCATTTTGCCGAGTTTAGAAAGTTCTTTTTCGGCCTTTTCGCGGGCTTCTTCGGGCATACCGGCCTTGGCTACCGCTTCTTTAAGCTCTTCGATTTCTTCGGTGCGTTCATCGGTATCGCCAAGTTCCTTTTGAATGGCTTTCATCTGCTCGCGCAGATAGTATTCTTTCTGGATCTGCTCCATCTGCTTGCGCACCTGGCCGCGGATCTTCTTTTCCACCATCATGATTTCGAGCTCGCGGTTGAGAATACCAGCGATTTTTTCGAGTCTTTCGCGAGGAATAACAGCCTCAAGAATCTCCTGTTTTTCTTCAACCTTGAGGTTGAGGTGAGCAGTGATAATGTCGGCAAGGCGACCGGGTTCCTCAACGTTGTTGGCAACCATGATCACTTCGAGCGGAATCTTTTTGTTGAGCTTTACATACTGCTCGAAAAGGCTGATTACATTGCGCATCAGCGCCTGCTGTTCAATTGTCTTCTTGTCTTCGGTCAGAATTCGGACGCCTTCGACTTCGAAAAATTCATCGAGTCGGGTAAAGCGATTGATTTTGACTCTGGTGGTGCCTTCGACCAGTATTTTCAGAATGCCATCAGGAAGCTTGAGAAGCTGAAGAATTTCGGCAACCGTGCCGGTTTCGTAGAGTTCGTCGGCTTCCGGGTCATCAGTTTTAGCCTGTTTCTGAGAACAGAGAATGATCCGGCGATTCTTGAGCATGGCCTCTTCAATTGCCCGGATAGATTTTTTGCGGCCTACAAAAAGGGGCACAACCATGTAGGGAAATACGACTACGTCCCTGAGCGGCAACAGAGGATATATTTCTGGTGCACCCGGGTTGTCATTGCCATCAAAATTTTCTGGATTATTGCTGCGATCTTCTATTGCCATTCCGATATTCCCCCGACTGTGATTGAAACGATTCTACTGCAAAATTCAAATTTACCAAACAGAAAGTTAAAGATTTTCATTTTTTAGGGTTCACTTTTTCCTTTACGACAAACGGCAGACGGCCAAGCTGACGCACCAGCCGCTGCAGAAGATTGATTCGCGACGCATGTTCCGGGCTGGTATCGTCAAGAACCGGTGGCAGATTCATCAAACATGCTTCGATGTTTATTTTTGCATTCTTGAAAAAATCAAAGATTGCCTGGTAGTTAACCCCAGGCATTTTTTCAATTTTGCCGAGAGTTTCGACAAGTTCTTTTTCGATCTCGCATTCAGCTGCCACATTGGCATCAACCTGCCCACCCTCGACCTTGCTGCGCATACGCTGATACAAAGCCGACAGGGCTTCGATATCTGTGGCTCCAATGTCTTTCCAGGATCTGAGAGCATCGTAAAAGGAAGCAGGATCGAATTCGTATGCTGACATAAAACTGTCGCCAGCTATTTTCAGCTGTGATTCGCGCAGGGTTTCTGTTGCTACTGCCTGCATCCATGGGCGGCGTGCCAGATTATAGTCTGGAAAAATATCAGAGAACGCCTGAAAAATATCAAGCCTGAAATCAACAGCACGCAACAACGAGATTATTCGCGACGGTTCGACCGGCTCGATGCTTTCAGTGTCTACATAGTTTCTCATCAACAGGGCCAGACACAGAATCCGGGCGGCGCTGTTACCTGGCGCCGGGATACGGCCAGAAAAATAGTCACAGATTTCCTGTAGAACCGGCACCATTTTTTTTAACGCCGGAATATTTTCTATACAGTTGACTACCATGGCAAAGCCGGTAGATGGCAAAATGGCGGCAATTCTTGAGCGTTCACCCTCTGCAATCAACGAGATCAGAGCGTTGATATCTACAGCAGACTTTTCGAGGCCAAGCCGCGGAATCAGCCAGACTGCGCAACGCGCCAGCGGAATGCCAGGCGTCGGCGTCAGCACTTTGTCTTTTTCAAATCTGGCTGCCAGCAATGCAAGTTTTTCTGGCAACTCTTCAAGATCTTTATGCCACAACTGCAGCAGACGCGAAAAATGCTCATCAAGCTCAGCCGCCCTCAGAAACGCTTCCTGACTCTGGATGCGTATTTTTTCAGACAGTGCAATTGCGGCCGGCATCATTTTGCCCCGGCTATTCTCACAGGCGAGCAACGAAAAATGCCGAATCATGTAGCGGTGCAGAACAGCCTCAGGCATATCGAGATAGGCAGGTTTGAATTTGATCAGCAGAGGCTGCAGCGATTCTTTGTAATAGCACAGTCGCGAGATTCTTGCGCCCTCTGAGCGAAGGTTATATCCCTCTGGCAGAATCGATCTTATTCTGGTTTCAAGAATCTTTCGACGTTCGGCCGTCTCGCTGATTATGCCAATCTGTTGCAGAACCTGCGGGTAAAACTGGGCGCCGGAGAGCACATGGTGCTTAATGGTCAGTCCATCATGGCTGGCCGTGATGTTGGTTGCCCTGAGCCCGTCAAGTTCGATATCACAGACCTTGTCGTCGAGCATGGCCGTAAAGTAGGTTGGTGGTTGCGGAAACCGGCTTTTGCTGCTCCATGAGGTGATAGCAAAATTTATCGAGCCGAAGACAAGATCTTTTATTCTGGCAACACTCTTTTCGATTGACTGGCCCGCCACAGAACGCACGGCAAACAGATATTTTTCGCCGTCTACTTCTCTGGTGATCAGGTCTTTATATTGAACACCCTGCGCCGCTGCGAAGCCCTGCACCGCCATTGTCGGCAGGTTGTTGTAGTCAAACGCCTCGCTTGCCCTCGGGCCACGCACTTCTTTTGCCGATTCGGCAGCTGAATGAGTCAGGCCTTCAATCAGTATGCCGATCCGGTGCTGCGAAAACCAGCAACGCAATCTGGAAAACTCGATTTTTTCCTGGCGCAAAGCCTGACCGACCGGCTCACGTAGATCCGGCTGGGCTGCGGCAAAAAGATTGTCTGGCAGGCACAAGAATCCTGCTTCCAGTAACAAGGTCTTAGGCAAATTCATCTCCGCTATGTATATTGCAGGCACGAATTATAGCCGTCCCGCGCCAGAAATTCAAGTCACTGCCTCAGACCCGCGAAGGCAGCAGACTGCACCCGATTTCAGACCGACTCAAGATTACGAATGATGGCCTCTGCCGAATCGGCATCGTCAGGAAAAGTTTGTGTCTTGAACTCGACATCTGAATAAAGTTTTCTGGCCGATTCAAAATCGATAAGCACCCGGTTGATATCGTCAGTGATACGCGCCTGAAGTTTTAACGTGCTGCGCGAATTGAACTCCGGCACCATGATCAGA
This sequence comes from Candidatus Riflebacteria bacterium GWC2_50_8, assembly GCA_001787855.1. GTDB lineage: Bacteria > Muiribacteriota > Ozemobacteria > Ozemobacterales > Ozemobacteraceae > Rifleibacterium. Next base: position 13,593 of record MFYY01000146.1, read on the forward strand.
ATACTGTTATCATCAAATAGGCACAGCATGTCGCTCTCACGCATATAGATGGTCAGCCGCGCACCGAGTTCTCGAATCATCTCGGTTCTGAACTTATCAATCGATTCGCCTTCGGCTGCGTTTTCCTGCAGGTGCGGCTTTTTAAGCCTGATCAGCAAAAATCCAACCAGGGTTTTCTCATTTCTTGCTCGATTTATCAGGTTCTTCATGCAATCAATAAAGTAATCGCGCGAATAGAGACGGCTTGAATTGTCAACGAGGTTGCGCTCGATCAGGTTAAGCTTCTGGTTGGTCGCCCGGATTCTGTTATTAAGCTCTTTCATTATGCCCAGCGCAACCATCGGGAATTCACTGATCAGATCGCAGAATTCACCCTTGCGCAGAACAAGCAGACGCGAGCGGGCATCAGCCATGGCCGAGGCTGCGCGCGGCTTATCGTCGTAGAGGCCCATTTCCCCGAAAAAAGCGCCTTTCTCAAAACTGGCAAGCACTTTTATTGCTGGCTGCTTGCCGGTAAAAATCGAGATTTTGCCATCGACC
>MFYY01000146.1:14154-18714 GCA_001787855.1 Candidatus Riflebacteria bacterium GWC2_50_8
AGTCGCCTTCCCAGAAGAGAATTTCGCCTGATTCAGCCTCTTCTTCATTGACAACTTCGGCAATCTTGCGCAGTTCATAGCTGGAAAGGCTCGAAAAAATCGATATGCGCTTGAGAAACAGAATTCGTTCAATAATTATCATAATCGCTCACTCATTGATATTGCATGGTGATACCTCTGGCCTTGAGGCTTTCGGTAGCCCATTTGCAGGTAGACAGTACAGATTTGGAAACTGAGGTATCCGCTTCGATTTTTTTCAGTACCGGTATCAGGTCGCGGATTTCTGACATGCACACGGTATGAATGGCTGCTTCTTTGAGTTCGGAGTCAGAGGAATTGAGGTATTTGCCCAATATTATGCGCAGATCTTTTTCGCGCATGGAAAAGGCTTTCATTGCGTATGCCACAACATTATCGAGAGAAATGTTTTCGAGCACCGGAATGATATGGTAGACGAGCTGCCGCTCGCCCATGTTCTGCAGAACCTCTACGGCGTTGCTGACCAGCTCGTCGTTGCTTGAATACAGGCTTTTAAAAAGATCGCGGGCCTCGCGATTCTGCTCTGGCGCAATCAGGCAGACGATCAGCCTGGTAAGTGACCAGGCGCGTTCACGCAGCAGCATGCGCATATAGACCGAACTCTCTGAAGCTGTGTCGCGGGTAATTACGTATTCTTCGAGTTTATACTCATAAAGCTGCTGAATAACCCTTTTGCCAAATTGATGCAGGTAATCGCGGACACTGTTGTCCTGCGATGCTGCGAGAATACCGGCTACTGCCGCTTTAGCATAGAGTGTTGCTTCGCTGCTTTCGAGAACCATGATGAGATCGCTGAACTTGTCGTTGTAGTGCGATATAAGTATTTCTTCGGCATATTTGCGATTGCGCGGACTCGAATCTGAGAGTCCTTCGATCACATGGTAAAACCATTTTGGTTCGGTCAGACGCGCCAGCATTTTCAGGGCAAGATACCTTATTTCGCGCAGGTCATCTTTAACCAGCCTGCCAATAATTTCATATTGTTCATCAGTCTCGCCATCGCTGAGAATCTTTTCGAAAGCCTGGGCAGCAGCCAGCCTGATTTTAACGTCTGCCGAGCCAAAAAACGGGCGAAGATTCACCCAGAAGCGTTCGTCACCGGTATAGCCGATGATCTCGATACCTTTGAGCATATTGGCATTGTCAGTGTTTGAGATGTAGCCATGAATAATTTCAAGCGAGCGCATCATCTGGTCGAGATCGCCGATGCGAACCAGAATTGCCGATGCGATACACCTGAGACGTTCGGCATCGCTGCTGATAAAAGTGGTCACGCGTTGACGCAGCCGCGGCGAAGACGGAAAAATGCTGATAGCTTTGAGAGCATGGTATTGCAGCTCAGAATTGCTGCTGTCAAGACAGTTGAAGAGGAACTCGGCAGTAAAGTGATCGACCGGCAAAGCAACCTGTCGGAGCAGCTCGACTTTTCTCTCTTCGCTGAAACTGCAGAGTTTGCGCATCATCTGCTCACGACTGCCGCGATCGCAGTTACTGACGATAAGCTGTACGATCAGTACCGAGGTTTCTTCGTCGGCACTGTCAAGATGCCCCAGCAGCAGATTAAAGGTGTTACGGTCGAGATTAAGTTTCTGCAGATCGCCCTTGTTGAAAAAATCAAGGCTTGAACTGCGCAGCAACTTTAGCAGGCTGTCGCGATAGGGTTTTCGCATCAAAACAGCGATCACTACCCATATGGTGACGGTGGCCAGCGGGAAGAACCTGATCAAATCGGTGCTGGTGCCGGCATGATAGAGAAGCAGTCCGGTAAATACTGTACCAAGAGGCTGAACAACACCCTCGCTGACCGTGATGATGCGAGCTTTTTCGCGTGGCGGCAGCGCATTGTAAAACAGGCTGCTCACCGGCTGAAAAAGAGCGGTCAACAGTCCGATCTGAACGAATTTGAGCCAGACGCCAGGCACGAGAGAGTATGAAAATGCGGTGCCAAGAAAAGCGGTAAAAGCAAGAATCGGGTAAATTACGTTGGTATTGCTTATACCAAGGCGATGAATCATCCCTCCGGTAATGAAGGCCTGAAACAAAAAAGCGAGCAGGCTTGCACCAATCGTAAACCAGCCATAGAACAGCGCCAGATCATTTTCACTGACAAAATGCGCATTCAAAATCGAGGCGCACTGAAACTCGGCAAAGTAAAATGAGAAATTAGCCATTACCGCAGAGAGCACCAGAAACAGGACAAGTTGCGATTCAGTAAGGGTTCTGACAAAATTGCGCAGGCGATCAAAAAATCTAGACTGCTTCTGCTCACCAGGGCGCTGAAAAAAGCTCTGAATTTGCGGCTTTACATAGCTGCCACTGCCAAGAAAAAAGAAAACAAAGGCCAGGGCATGCATGACCACCCAGAACCACAGTATTGACGGAACTGGATAGCGAAGCGCCAGATAACTTAAGGTCGCGCCGGCAACCACACGGCCGGCAATAACGCCGGTAAACACAATCGGCACCAGGCGCTTGGCCTTGAGCGAATTGAACTGGGTGCCAAGCAGAACCGATAAAATCACCGGAACTACGAATACCATCAGGTTGGTAACAAAGTAGAGAACGTAACAGCCAGCGACCGAGCCGCTTTCTTCGGCGCCGATAAAATGAACGGCGCCCAGCACGGCCAGCGCAGAAACCAGGCCTGATCCCGCGGTCAGGTGGCGCTTTCCCACCCTGCCCTGCAGAATAGCAAACAGCAGACTTACCGGAATTGCTACCAGCGAGCACACAATGAACATCAACGGCAGATTCTCGACCCCGACTCTCTTGATAAAAAGCGTGTCTGAGATAGAGTCGCCGAGCGCAAGTGAGAACCAGCAGAGGAACGTAAAAATCCAGAAGAATCCGGTTTCGCGCCATTCTCCTGGCCTGATGTTCAGCATTGATTCAAGTCTTGCCAGTAACATTCAACTGTTCTCTCTACCAGAATTTCCAGTCGTAACGGACGTTGATACGCTGGTCGCGAATCGGCTCCTTAAACTCGATGTTTACGACAAATCCCTTGGGCAGACGATATTCGAAGATATAGGTTTCTTCTTCTTCCTGGTCAAGGGTGCCTTCGTATGCCATGAATATGTTGTTGCCGATGTACTTACCCACCCTGATAAACGATTTTGTCCTGCCTGACGAACGGTCGAAAAGCGAACTCAAAAACAATTCATCGAGATTGAGTGCCGAAGATATGGTATTACCAATCAGCGCTGAAATGTAAGAATTTTTGAGCCCTTCGAAAATCTCGTTCTCAAACAGCTCTCTGGTGTCTCCCTGGGTAACGGCAGTCATATCGCGGCCAAGCGCCAGCATTGCCAGCAGATCGCTTTCTGACATTGGCGGACTCGAGTAAATGCGCGGGGTAAACGATGAAACGCGGCCCTGCAGGGTCAAAAAGATTTTAGTGCTCTGGATCTGACCCTCTGATTTGACGAAAATGTGCGGGTCAAAACTGTCTTCGACTCCGCCAAACTTGATTTCGCCGGTATCGATTCGAAAACGGCGCTGTTGAAAAAACAGGTTGCCCTGAACGCAGCTGACACCGCCATCGAGTTTGACATCTTTGAGATCGCCGTCGATAGAGAATTTTCCGCGCATCTCGGCATTGAGAAACGAACTGCGCACCCAGAAATTTCTCGGCACTTCGATATCGAAGTGATATGCCAGCGAGTCAAAAAACAGATCTAGTTTGCGGCGACGGCTGAAAACATCGGTAGTCAGATTAAATTTGCCGCGAGGGACCAGCACCTTGCCCTTAACGACCGGGTTATACAGGTCTCCGCCGATATCAATGCTGGCGCTGGCGCCATTTACTTCGAGGTTCATAAACGAAAGATCGAGTTTCTCTCCGCTCAGGTGTGCTGAAACAGAACCCAGGCTGTTACGAAAATCAACCTGGCCCTTGCCTGAGAGTTTCCCCCGGCCAAGATGGGCTTCAAGCGTGTCAATGTTGATAACCATATCCTGAGTAGACAAAGCAAAGTCGACCTTGGTAAGGGGTTTGCGCATGTTGCTGAAAGCGAGAGTATCCGCCTTCAAGTGCAAATCTCCGGCAATTTGCGGGTTAGAGGGCCTGCCGGTAAGATTCAGATCGGCATTGATTGTACCGCTCGCCTCGCGAAAGACTTCGGGCAGGTAGTCAACAAGATCGGTAAGTGGGCCGTGCGGCACCGAAAGATGCATATTAATGTTGATAGGCTGGTAGCCCTCGGCCAGATCTACGTTTCCTTTAAGATTAAAAGAACTGTTCGGCAGGGTGATGCGAGCGTCTTCGACAATAATTCTCGACTTGTCGCCCTCCATGCGCCCTCTCACCTCAGGAATACTGCGCCCGGCGATGATAAGCTCACTGATGCCGGCGTCGGCCTTTAGTTTAAGATCATGCAGATCGCCAAACAGGCGGGCACTCAGCGAAAGATTACCTTCATAATTCCAGTTGGGCAGGTCGAAAAGCCGGCCAAGAGCCTTTAGCGAGAAATCTTTGCCATTAACCATGAGAGCCAACGACTTGCCCGGCACCACAACACC
>MFYY01000147.1:0-2907 GCA_001787855.1 Candidatus Riflebacteria bacterium GWC2_50_8
GTTATGGCAGATCTCGCCGACGAATCAAATATGGGCAAAGACGAATTGATTAAAGAGCTTAATGATGCAGTTGGCCAGCTCTCAAAGATTACCACGAGTTATTCGCAAATTTTTGTTGGTGCTGATAGCAGGAAGAAGACTTCTGCCAATTTAGAACTGATGCTGCATTATGTCTTCAAATCAGCCTGGCGTCTGGCGCAAAGCAGAGACCTTCAGATCAGCAGGAAGGTAACTTTGAGCAATGGGAGGGAGATAATGTGCCTGTCCAGACTGCTGTCTGATGCGCTTCTCAATATCATAAAAAACGCAATTGAAGCGGCTACGCCTTATGGAGCAGAAGAGGTTGCCAAAGTATTACTGCAGGCATACGAAGTGGATTCAGAAGTTGTCATTGAAATTGGAAATACCGGTGCCCCGCTTGCAGAGGACGTTTTCAAGAAGCTTTTCATCGGTATGAGCCAAAAAGACGGGCATCTGGGAGTTGGTCTATGCCTTGCCAGATATGCGATTGAGAAACATGCCGGAAAAATGGAGCTGCTGAGAAAAAATGATAGCTGGAACATCTTTCAAATCAGGTTGCCCAGGATCGCACAGTGATGCAGTTCTTCATCAAGAATATTCTTTACTATTGCTGAGGTATTAGAATCTGAAATTTTGGCCATCTCTTTTCATATTTTGCTTCCTATTTGTCTAACCGCAGAGCCCACCTGCGAACGAATTAGTGATTTGTTTGGCTCGTAGCATGATTCTGTCCAGATGCCTTGGATACTCACTTGATTAATTTTTGTCTCTGCAATTCTTCAATCAGCTTTGCCTTCTGAATGGGTTTGGTCAGGTAACCATCGCACAGATTGTAGTATGCCTTGCCAACGGTTTTCATATCACCAACAGCCGTGGTCATAATGATTTTTGCCCCTTTTTTAGAGAAGATTCCATGGGCTACTTCCAGATCTCGAATTTGCCGGAGTGCTTCCTGACCATCCATTATTGGCATCATGATGTCCAGACAGATCAGGTCATAGTTCTCGCTGGCCTCTAACGCAATGCGGCAGGCTTCCACAGCTTCCTCGCCGTTAACAGCGATGTGGGGGTCGTGCCATAGCTTTTCAGGAGTTCCTGTAGAAGCAGGCGGCTGATAAAATCGTCTTCTACAATAAGTATTTTCATGTTACTTTCCCTTTGCAATTTTATTAATTTTTTTTGCTATTACTTGTTCTAATCGTTTAGAACCTCTTCACCCATCTGGTAAGCATTTATAAAATAGTGCCGCCCCAACTGCTCGGAATAATGCTCAAAGCTGGTAGATTCACCGGTAATAACAACTTTGCCATATATTTCGAATAATGGCGTTTTCTCAATACCAGGCAGAACTTCAGTTACCCGTTTACCGGTAATATCGGCTGTCTGCAATCCAGTTTGCGTCTTGAAGGCAGGATTGACACTCAGGAAGATGTAATCAACCGGCTTCCCTTCCGTGTCCAGAACGACCTCGTGGATGGCAATCGCCGACACCGACTGCTCAAAGAGCAGTCGGTGTTTCTCTTCGCTCTCCCGTAAGTGTTTGCGTTGTTGATACTCGTCGGTTATATTGCGGAAAACGAGCACGGCACCAATGACGTCGCCGGACGTATCATGGATGGGAGCGCAAGTGCTGGAAATATGGTATTCCATGCCATCGTGGGCAACGAGCACGGTGTGATCGACATGGGCGATAATTCTGTTCTCCCGCAGGGCGCGGCTGACCTGAATTTTGTCTTCTTGCCTGGTCTCTGTATTGATGATCTGAAAGATCTCGGCAATGGATCGACCCATGGCTGCATCGGTGCTCCATCCTGTGAGCGTTTCGGCTGCGACATTGAGGCTTACTACGTTTCCTAAAGCATCGCAGGCGATAACACCATCGCTGATCGAGCGCAGCGTAGCCGAAAGGCTTTCTTTCTTTTCCTGTATCTCCGCCTGTTGTACGTAAATTCCCGCATCGGTGCGACGAAGCAGAACAAAGATAAAGCCCAGCAATGCCGACAGTATTCCAGCGGCTGGGTTGCAAACAATAAATGGCGTGAAGACATCAGGCAGGTGCCCCTGTGAGGCATAGATTATTGCGCTGTTGGGCAGGCGGTTCCAGTTGGCTTCCCTCCCATATAGGCGCATGCTTTCTTGCCATGTCTGCTGTTGCAGTTGGTCTTTATGAACCATAACAGCCAGTTCCAGACCGGGCCGGTTATGTGCCGTCTGCAGTATATCCTCGATCTCTTTACCCAGCTCTACATAGCCGACGAGCTTGCCATTCTCGAAAACGGGCTGTACCACCCGTAAAGTGAAAGTGTTTAAGGGGCCCAGTTCAATGCCGGAGGCAGTTTTGCCGGTGCGTTCGGCTTTGAGCGCAGTGAAGCGATTGATGAGGTCGCCGTATTTCTCAGGTTTATGGATCCGCAGCAGACAGATGCGGTTGATATCGAAAAAGTAGAAGTGAGAGAGGTTGTTTTCACGGCGTAGCGTCTCAAATACTGATTGCCAGCAAGCCAGGAGCTTGCGTGAATCTTTATCGCGCAAGGCCTGCTGCACTGTAGGGGTTGCGGCGATGGTTTGTGTGGTTGCTGCCAGGCCTTGCGCTTGTAAATTCAAAGTATTGTGCAAATCACGGCGCACTTCAGAGATAAGGGTGGTAAAAGCGTCAGTGATTTTTTGCTGGTGCTGATACCATGCAATGCCAGCCGCACCGGAAGTCAATAACAGCACGATGGCCATCATAGGTGCTAACAGGCGCTGTTGTACCGGCGCGGCCGAAGATTTAACCCGGCGGTTGGCGGCTATCGCGACAACTATGCCGATAAGCAACAATATCATCAGTCCAACGGGAATGGCTGACCGTGCTGCTATTTCCAAGTTCCAGACGCTGGCATCAAT